>DASQBW010000730.1:0-7621 GCA_035635015.1 Draconibacterium sp.
GTAACTGCAGTCAGCAACGATTACGATTTTACGAAAGTTTACAGTCGCTACATCGACGCTTTCGGACAGCCAAACGATATTCTTATCGGACTTTCAACTTCGGGTAACTCAAAAAACATCATAAATGCCTTTCATTCGGCACGCAAAAAGGGATTAATTACGATCGCTCTCACCGGGAAGTCGGGTGGAGAGCTAAGTAACTGCAGCGACCTGAGCATTAATATTCCATCAGAAAGTGTTCCCCGGATTCAGGAAATACACCTGCTTGTTGGTCATATCATCTGCGAGAAAGTTGAACAAACGTTGTTCGGAGATGAAGGATAAGAACAAAAACAAAGCCCTTTTCCTTGATCGTGACGGCACAATCAATATTGAAAAGAACTACGTTTATAAAATTGAAGATTTCGAATTTACACCAGGTATTTTCAAACTTGTAAAAAGCTATCATGACGAAGGATTTCTGATATTTGTGACAACTAACCAATCAGGAATTGCACGTAAATACTATACTGAAGAAGATTTTTGTCGTATAAACACCTGGATGGCTGATAAATTTGAGGAGCAAAATATAAAAATAACAAAAGTTTATCACTGCCCGCATCACCCTGATATTACGGGGGATTGTTTATGCAGAAAACCAAATCCGGGAATGCTGTTGCAGGCCATTCATGAATTTAATATTGATCCGGCGAACTCAGTTTTGATAGGAGATAAAAAAAGAGATATTTTAGCAGGTCAGAGAGCAGGGATAGGAAAGAATTTATATATTCAAAACTTATTACACACAGGTTTAGAGTAAGGATTAAGCAAAGTGCAACATTTTACAAAAGCAGAAATAAGGCATATTGAAGACCGTTACCAGGATTTTCTTAATGTAATAAAGAACAAGTTTGACGAAGGACGGCTCGAACGGATAGAAAAAGCATTTCGATTTTCTAATGCGGCTCATCATGGCATAAAGCGCAAATCAGGTGAACCATTTATTATCCACCCAATTGCAGTGGCCAGGATTGTTGCCGTTGATTTAGGATTAGGTGCAACATCAATTGTTTCAGCTTTATTGCACGATGTTGTTGAAGATACGGATTACCGCTTGTCAGACATTGAAAATATGTTTGGGACACGTGTTGCCAGGATTGTTGACGGGTTAACCAAACTTTCGGGCGATTTTGATTCAAAACATGCGCTTACACTGAAAAAAATGCTCATGACCCTTTCGGACGATGTAAGGGTAATTCTGATAAAAATTGCCGACCGTTTGCACAATATGCGAACACTCGACTCGATGCCAGCACACAAAAAAATAAAAATTGCCGGCGAAACACTGTTTCTTTATGTGCCATTGGCTCATCGATTAGGGCTGCACGCCATAAAAAGCGATCTCGAAGACCTGAGTTTCAAGCATAAACATCCCGCAGAGTACGAACAAATTCAGTACCTGCTTCACAACGAGGAAGAAAAACGAAACTACCTTGTAAACGAGTTTACAAAACCCATAAACGACAAACTGAAAGAAGAAGGGATCGATTGTAACGTAACACACCGGTTAAAAACAAGTTACTCCATTTGGCAAAAGATGCAGAAAAAATCGGTGGCCTTTAACGAAGTTTACGATATTTTGGCCATTCGTATAATCGTAAACTCAAAAAAAGGCATATCAGAAAAACGACAGTGCTTTGATGTACTCTCAATTGTAACTGATATTTACAAACCCAAACCCGACCGGATCCGCGACTGGATTACCATGCCAAAAGCGAATGGGTATGAGTCGTTGCATGTTACCGTAATGGGGCCACAAGGGCACTGGGTAGAAATTCAGATCAGAACCGACCGAATGGACGATGTAGCTGAACATGGTTTTGCCGCACATTACCGCTACAAAGACATTCGGAATTTCGAGAATGAACTCGATCCGTGGATTGAACGAATTCGCGAATTGTTACAAAGTTCCGACTCTGATGCTTTCGAATTCCTGGATGATTTTAAACTCAACCTGTTCTCTTCAGAAATAAATGTTTTTACACCAAAAGGCGACATGTTCTCGTTGCCATTGGGATCGACAGTAATCGATTTTGCGTATGAAATTCACACCGAACTCGGCAATAAATGCATTGGTGCCAAAATAAATACCAAGCTCGTCCCCATTAGTCATGTGCTTGAAAACGGCGACCAGATTGAAATCCTTACATCAGAAAACCAAACACCAAAACTGGATTGGCTAAAATTTTCTGCATCGCCAAAAGCAAGAGGAAAAATAAAGAATGTTTTCAGGCTGGAAAAAAGCAAACACACCGAAAATGGCAAAGAGATAATTGAAAAAACGTTTAAAGAGATTAATGCGCCTTTAACGTCCAATAACTTGAAAAAGTTAACGGCCCACTTTAATCTAAATAATAAAGAACAGCTTTATTCTGAAGTAGGAATGGGCTTTTTGGATTTGAATGGGATAAAAGATATTCTTGGTAAAAAATCGGAAAGTAAGCTGGTAAAATACTGGAACATAACTTTCGGAACAGGCAATAAAAATAAAGAAGAAAAGACTCCTGACAACCAAAAAATTGACAAGAAAAAACCATTTCTTTTAAAGGAAAACCAAGACAACATAAAATTCTCGTTGGCCAAATGTTGCAATCCAATTCCTGGCGAGCCGGTTGTTGGCTACCTAACGACCGATGATCATGTTATCATTCATAAAGTAAAATGCCGCGAGCTGGAAAAATTTATTGCCAACCAGGGTGAAAAAATCATACAGGCCGAATGGACAAAATTCAAACGCCAATCGTACCTAACCCGATTAAATCTGCAGGGATTCGACCGCATGGGAATTGTAAACGAAGTAACAACCCTTATCTCAAAAGGATACAACATTAATATGCGCTCAGTAAAATTCGACACACACGATGGTCTTTTTATGGGCGACATGTTCCTGTATATCCACAATACTAACGATTTAGAGAACTTAATCAGTAAACTTAAAACTATTAAAGGTATCGACAGTGTAAGGCGTATAGAAAACCTTGACGATTAATTTATATTCATTCTAAAAGAATAAAATTTTTTTCTATTTTTGGCCTATTTAAAATTGGTTTAATTATGAATAACCAGAAGACCAGAGAAACTGTTCGTAACATGTTTACCGAGTACCTCGAAAAGAACGGACACAGGAAAACACCTGAAAGGTTTGCAATTCTTGATGAAATATATTGTCGCGAAGGTCATTTCGACATTGAGTCTTTATACATATCAATGAAGAATAACAACTACAGGGTGAGTCGCGCCACACTTTACAACACCATCGATCTTTTACTCGACTGCAAATTGGTTGTAAAACACCAGTTCGGGAAAAACATTGCACAGTTTGAAAAAGCGTTTGCAACATTACAACACGACCATTTGATTGACATCTCACATGGGACTGTTGTTGAATTTTATGATCCCCGCATTCGCGAAATTATTGAAGACGCCTGCAATAAAAATGATTTCAAACTTTCGCACCACACGCTTTACATTTATGGTGAAAGCACTAAGAAAGAATAAAACATTCATTCTTAATAGATTATAAAATAAACGCAGTGAACCGATATTTTTATTGCTGTGCATAAAATATTTAGTACTTTTAACTGCTTAATTTGAAGGCCGTGAAAGGTTAATCTTAAATGATTAAGTTTTCGCGGTTTTGCATGTAAAATAAAAATCAAAACTCAAAATGAAGGTAGATGTATTGTTGGGCCTGCAATGGGGCGACGAGGGAAAAGGAAAGATTGTTGATGTATTTACTCCGGAATACGATGTAATAGCTCGTTTTCAGGGAGGGCCTAATGCCGGCCACACCCTTGAATTCAACAATATCAAACATGTTTTACACACTATTCCTTCCGGTATTTTCCGCGAAAATAAAATCAACGTTATTGGAAATGGTGTTGTTATCGACCCAATGGTTTTTAAGAAAGAAATTGAATCGTTGAGTAAAATTGGTGTAGACATCTCGAAAAACCTTTTCATTTCGAAAAAGGCACACATGATTTTGCCAACACATAAAATTCTGGATGCTGCATCGGAACAAAAAAAAGGCGATACAAAAATTGGTTCAACCCTGAAGGGAATAGGACCAACTTATAAAGATAAAATTGGCCGTGACGGACTTCGCATAGGAGACCTTATTCACGGATTTGAAGAAAAATACAGTGCACGTATTAACAACCACAAAGTAATGCTAAGCGAATTCTTCAAGTTCGACTATGAAGAGATGCTAAACGAATGCGAAAAAGAGTGGTTCGAGGGTGTAGAAGTATTAAAATCGTTTAACCTGGTAGACAGTGAGCACATGATTAACCAGGCTTTAAAAGACGGAAAATCGGTACTTGCCGAAGGCGCTCAGGGAACACTGCTCGACATCGATTTTGGTTCCTACCCATTTGTTACCAGCTCGAATACAATTTGTGCCGGTGCATGTACCGGATTGGGGCTGGCCCCGCAAACCATTGGCAAGGTATTCGGAATTTTTAAAGCTTACTGTACACGTGTTGGGATGGGACCTTTCCCTACCGAGCTTTTTGATGAAACAGGCGAAAAGCTGCGTACTGCAGGTAATGAGTTTGGATCAACAACCGGTCGCCCACGTCGTTGCGGCTGGCTCGATTTGGTAGCTTTAAAATACACCTGCATGCTGAATGGTGTTTCAGAATTAATTATGATGAAAGCCGATGTGCTGGATGATTTCGATACCATTAAAGTTTGTGTAGGTTACGAAATGAATGGCGAAGTGGTTGAACATTTCCCATTTGAACTGGACGATACTGTAAAACCTGTTTATGTTGAGCTACCGGGATGGAAAACTGATCTTACCAAAATCAAAGATCAGAATGAGTTCCCGGAAGAATTGAACAACTACATTAACTTTATCGAAGATGAAATGGGAATCAGTATTTCGGTTGCATCGGTTGGTCCGAACCGGGAACAAACCATTTTGCTTGAAAAAAATAACTAAATAAAATCATAGAATTTTTTAAAACGCTGTTCACTTATCCTGAACAGCGTTTTTATTTTCTTCGCTTCTCTTTCTTCAAACACCCTAGAATTCTCGCTACTTTGCAGTCCTTGGGTCGTACAGTCATGCAACAAAGAAAAAATTTAAAATTGACCATAACCGTGGCTGGGCGAAAGGGTAATCGTCTGATTAAATTATTTTAATGCATTTCCCAAAAGCTGGATTTTTTACCTGAACATAAAGATTCAGTAAAAATATGATTGGAACATATAGATAGTTCTATATCTTAATTATCTTTAAAGAACTCAGAGGGGGCAAAATGGGAGCAATATTAAAGGAGAAATTAGGATTATATACCGATTTGTATGAGTTAACAATGGCTCAAGGCTACTTCTTTTGCCAAAAAAAAGACCAGCAAACGTCCTTTGATTATTATTTCAGAACTAACCCCTACAAAGGTGGCTACACTGTTTTTGCAGGCTTGCAGGACTTTATTGATGCGTTACAGGAATTTACTTATTCTGATACCGATCTCGAATTTCTAAAAAGCAATAGCTTTAAAGATGAGTTTTTGGAATACCTGAGTGAGTTCAAATTCTCCGGAGATATTTACAGTGTGAAAGAAGGCGAGATTGTTTTTCCTAACGAGCCAGTCTTATCGGTTGAAGGGAATATAGTTGAATGCCAGCTACTGGAAAGTTTACTGCTGAATATTTTAAACTTCGAATCGCTGATTGCCACAAAAGCTTTTCGCATTAAACATATTTCGGGGCAAAAGTTATTTGCCGACTTTGGCTTAAGGCGCGCGCAGAGTTTTAGCGCCATTCATGCCAGCCGGGCAGCATGCATTGGCGGTGCTTCATCCACATCAAACACACTGGCCGGAAAAATCTACGATATTCCGGTAAGCGGCACAATGGCACACAGCTGGGTACAAAGTTTTGATTTGGAGCTGGAAGCTTTCAGGGCTTTTGCCCAAACCAATCCCGGCAATACCATTTTACTTGTCGATACCTACAACACCTTAAAATCGGGCGTACCAAACGCTATTACAGTCGGTCACGAAATGGCAGCTAAAGGGAAAAAACTTAAAGCAATTCGGTTGGATAGCGGCGACCTGGCTTACCTCAGTAAAAAATCCAGAAAGATGTTGGATGAAGCAGGACTGCCTGATGTTCAAATTCTGGCATCAAACCAATTGAACGAATATGTTATAAAGACCTTACTGCTCGACCAAAATGCTGCCATCGATGGTTTTGGAATTGGTACCGAAATGATAACCGGGAAAAGCGACGCTGCCCTGGATGGTGTTTACAAACTCACCGAAATTGACGGTGAACCAAAGATGAAATTCTCTGAAAATACGGAGAAAATTACCCTACCGGGTAAAAAGCAACTGGTAAGATATTTTGACGAAGAAGGAAAATTCTACCGCGATGGAATTCTGCTGCAGCAGGAAAAGGCCGAAGAAGTTCATGCTATTTTTCATCGAATTTACCCGGAAAGAAATACGAATGTATCACAACTAAAATTCGAGCACATTCGCGAAAAAGTAGTTGAACAGGGAAACATTTTACTGCAAGATAAAAATCCGGCAGACATATACGCATACCTTGAAACCCGGGCAACCCAGTTACCCGATGAACATAAACGTTTTATTAGTCCTCATTTGTACAAAGTTGGCATTTCAGACAAATTAATGACCACCCGCAATGCTCTGACAGAAAAGTTAAGAACGTTACATTAATTATTTATGACCGAGATTACACGACCAACACTTATCGTCGACAAAGAAGTTTGCCTGCAAAACATTGAACGGATGGTTAATAAAGCCGAAGATTACAAACTTAGACTGCGACCACATTTCAAAACGCACCAGGCTGCAAAAGTTGGTGAATGGTTTAAGCTTTTTGGAATTAGCCAGATTACCGTTTCATCAGTCCGGATGGCTGAATATTTTGCTTCAAACGGCTGGACTGACATTACACTTGCATTTCCGTTGAACATCCTGGAGATAAGCCGAATAAACCGGTTGGCTGATGCAATAAAACTGAATGTTTTGGTTGAAAACAGGGAGGCGGCCGAAGTGCTGGCCAATAAAGCTACCTACAAAATTGGTGTGTATTTAAAAATCGACACCGGTTACAACCGAACCGGAATACCTGCCGGAAGAACGGGCCGCATCGATTCAATTCTCGATATTTTGCGCAAAAACAGTAAACTTCGTTTTAAAGGCTTTCTTACACATACCGGCCATACTTATTCTGCATTATCGACCAACGAAATATTCAGCAGTCATTTTGATGCCCTGCTTAAACTGAAAAAACTAAAAAATAAATACCATAAACACTATCCGGAAATGGAGCTGAGCATGGGCGACACACCATCGGCCACCATATGCGGAAATTTTGACGGGATTGATGAAATTCGTCCGGGAAATTTTGTGTTTTTCGACCTTATGCAGCATAATCTGGGAGTTTGCGATATAAGCAATATTGCTGTAAAAGTGGTATGCCCGGTGGTGGCAAAACATGTTTCAAGAAATGAAATTGTAATTTACGGAGGCGCCATTCATTTCTCGAAAGAAACCTTGCAAAATACTGACGGGAAAGAATTATACGGCCGGGTGATTAT
>DASQBW010000731.1:0-4498 GCA_035635015.1 Draconibacterium sp.
CGCTCCTCCGCTGGGACAAAAACGAACGCTGGCCATCGATCCGGGTTATCGCACCGGCTGCAAAGTAGTTTGCTTGGATGAACAGGGAAACCTGCTGCACAACGAAAATATTTACCCGCACAAACCGCAAGAACAGAAAAAAATGGCAGCAAAAAAAGTGTCGTCGATGGTAGAAATGTACCAGATTGATGCCATTGCTATTGGCAACGGAACTGCCAGCCGTGAAACTGAAGCTTTTATTAAAAAGTTGCGCTACAACCGCGAAGTTCGTGTTTATGTGGTGAGCGAAGACGGCGCTTCGGTGTATTCCGCCTCATCGGTAGCCCGCCAGGAATTTTCGCAATACGATGTTACTGTTCGTGGCGCCATATCCATTGGCCGCCGTTTAATGGATCCACTGGCCGAGTTGGTAAAAATCGATCCGAAAAGTATTGGCGTCGGGCAATACCAACACGATGTTGATCAGAAAAAATTGAAAAGCAGCCTTGACTCGGTAGTAGAGCTAAGTGTAAATTCGGTTGGTGTAAACTTAAATACCGCCAGTAAACACCTACTTACTTATATTTCAGGACTTGGGCCACAGCTTGCAGAAAATATTACCTCCTACCGAAAAGAAAATGGTTTGTTCGAATCGCGCGATGCCCTAAAAAAAGTTCCACGTATGGGACCAAAAGCTTTTGAACAGGCTGCCGGGTTCCTGCGTATTCCTGATGCAAAAAATCCACTCGATAACTCTGGCGTGCATCCCGAATCGTACAAAATTGTTTCGAAGATTGCCAAAAATTTAAAGTGTGAAATAAAAGACTTGATCAGAAATGAAGAACTTATTTCAAAGGTCGATTTTAAGAATTATGTGACATCAGAAGTTGGCCTGCCTACCCTAACCGACATAAAAAATGAGTTACTAAAACCAGGACGCGATCCGCGAAAACCAATAAAAGTATTTGAATTTGCCGATGGCATTTTTAACATCACCGACCTGCAGGTTGGCATGGTATTACCAGGAATTGTAAACAATATTACCAAATTTGGAGCTTTTGTTGACGTGGGAATTAAAGAATCGGGGTTGATCCATATTTCTGAAATGGCCGATCGTTTTATCTCCGATCCGAACGAAATTGTAAAACTGCATCAGCACTTAAAAGTTAAAATAAAAGAGGTGGATGTGGCGAGGAAACGAATTCAGCTTTCATTAAAAGATGTTGAGCAAAATAACATTTAACTCAGCGAGTCAACCATTCATGCCTGGATTTAACGTATATAGATTGTAGACGGTAAAACATTGATCTCCGAAGACAAGGCATTAAATAACCAATCAGCAAATTACAGCAACTTATCCACATCAACAGGTTCTTCGGGGGTTACTGCCCAAAAAATGATGTAAACCAATAATCCGGGAAATCCTGCAGAAAAAAGCGATACTAAAACGTAAATCACCCGAACCAAAACCACATCAACCGAAAAATATTCAGCAAATCCGGCCAAAACACCACCAAGTACTTTTTTATGCGATCGATATAAACGTTTACCTGCCATACAAAATCCTTTATTATTGCGAAACTGAAAAAACGGAAAAATTACTAGTCCTCATCCTCCTCGTCTGCCAACAGTTCTTCGTTTTCAAATTCTTTTTCCAAAAATTCTTCGGCCTCTCCTACCAGGTCTTCAATCAATTTTTCATCACCGGGTTCACCGTCAATCCAGTGTACTTCCTGGTTATTCCAAAAATCATCAATATCTGCCTCCACAATAAAACGCGGAGTTTCTGTATGAACAACGAAAATCGTGTCAGGAGTTTCCTGCGAATTATCGGCTAATAAAAATTTTGGTAACATGGCTAATACTTTTAAAGTTGTTTTGCGAAATTACAAGAAATTCTAATCGCTTTCCATATTTTATATGAAGAAAAGCGTGAATTAATTTGTATGGGATACGTTTACCGGTTAATACGCGATAAAAGATGATAATTCTCATCGTTTGAGAACACTTCAAAAATAAAACACTTCATTTTTTAACAAATTGAACAGTATTACTATTTTTAGCTCAAATTATAAAACGGCATGCAAATGTTTTATTCGTTCAGAAAAGAATTAATCATGCCTGACCCGCTCTTCCTTTATGGAACAGCGCATGACAAAGAAACTGCATATAATGAATAAACTCAACGACATTTTATCTGCTATTGACGGGCATATTGGAGGTTCGCAATGGTTCGTATTTTTATTGCTTGGAACAGGAATCTTTTTTACCATCTATTTAAAGTTTCCCCAGTTTCGGTACCTCAAACATTCACTACGGATAGTTCGTGGTAAATTTGACAAAGAAGGTGATGAAGGCGATACATCTCACTTTCAGGCACTAACCACAGCATTATCAGGCACAGTAGGAACCGGAAATATTGCAGGGGTGGCATTGGCCATACACCTTGGCGGGCCCGCAGCACTTTTTTGGATGCTCGTTACTGCGGCATTGGGTATGACTACCAAGTTTGTGGAGGTAACACTTTCGCATAAATACCGCGATAAGGCCGATGACGGATCAATTGCCGGCGGGCCGATGTACTTCATGAAAAAACGTTTAAATATTCCGCTAAAGAATAATAAAGTACTTAAAACAGGAACACTGCTTGGGGGACTATTTGCAGTTGCAACCATCCTCTCTTCTTTTGGAACTGGCAACTTACCGCAAATCAATAGTATTTCAAATTCACTGTTTGAAACTTTTGGAATCAACCACATGGTAAGCGGCGGAATTCTGGCCTTGTTGCTTGGATTGGTAATTGTTGGCGGAATTAAACGTATTGCCAAAGTTACTTCTCGCCTCGTTCCGTTAATGGCCATAATTTACTTTTTAGGCGCTGCTGCAGTGATTGCTTATAACTATGAAAATATCATTCCATCCATCGGTGCCATTTTAGGAGATGTGTTCTCCGGATCTGCGGCAGTTGGCGGCTTTCTTGGAGGCAGCATTGCTTTTGCTTTTAACCGGGGAGTCAACCGTGGTTTATTCTCGAATGAAGCCGGCCAGGGATCTGCTCCAATTGCACACGCTGCGGCACGGGCACACGAACCGGTTTCTGAAGGCTTGGTAGCTTTATTAGAGCCGTTTATCGACACAATTATAATTTGTTCGTTAACAGGACTTGTCTTGTTGTCATCGGGGGTATGGACTGAAAAACATGAAAACCTGTTCCAGGAAACCGACCTTATAGTACTCGACAAAACCTATTCTGAAGCGGCTAAAGAAGACGTTGACCAATTACATGATTACCTTGTAGGAAAAGCCGACTTACCACTGTTTAATGCTGAGCTACAGGTCGAAAACGGAAAGATCATCAATCCAACAACAATTTTACATGCACGATCAGTAGCAGAAAATATTGTAGTTTTTGTTGACAACCAACCTTATTCGGGCGGGATAAAAATAACCGATGGGAAAATCGACAGAAGTCCCAACAGTCCAAATCCGAAAAGTTTGGCACTGCAGGGTAAATCATTAATGCACAGTGCGCCATTAACAACCATCGCGTTTACAAGAAGTTGGTTTGGTGACTACGGGAAATACATCGTTTCCATTGGCCTGCTGATGTTTGCTTTTTCAACAGCCATTAGCTGGTCGTACTACGGTGGGAGGGCAGTTACCTACTTGTTTGGAGTTAAAGGTGTAGTTTGGTATCGGATAATTTACGTTATCGGATTCTTCTTCGCTTCCTTCACTGACACTACTATTATCTGGACACTTTCGGGAATTACCATTGCATTGATGACTATTCCTAACCTTCTCGGAATCCTGTCTCTTTCGAAAGAAATGAAGAGTGAAGTAAAACTTTTCTGGGAAGAATATGCCAAACGTTTTCCGGGAGAGAAAGTTCCTAAAGGATAGTTTATAGGAATCCGTCGGAGTATAAAGCAAAAAGAAGAATGCCATCTTTTTAAAAGATAAAGCCAGAAACAAATCACTCTGCTTCGTGCGAAATAGCAGTTTCTCTGAACTTTAAAGTCCACACTTTGTACTTTCAACTTTCAACTGTATTTTTGCAGTCGATTAAGAAAAAGTTATGCAAAACATTTATCCAAATAATTTCGAGGCAAAAATCGGGTTCGATCGTATTCGCGAAATGCTTGCCAACAAGTGCATCAGCGCGATGGGAAACGAGTGGGTGCAGGAGATGCATTTCCAAACGTCGCACCAAACCATTTTGCAACAATTAAATGAGGTCAATGAATTTTGCAGAATCATTCGCGAATTCGACAGTTTCCCTGCCACCCATTTTTACGATTTGCGCAAAGCCTTACAAAAAATTCGTCTGGAAGGTCGTTTTCTCGAACCGGAGGAATTATTCGATCTGAAACGTTCGCTCGAATCGGTTCGGGCCATCGTAAATTTCTTTTCGAAACAAGAAGATGAAGTTTTCCCTATTTTAAAACTAAAAACTTCCAGGGTACAGGTTTTTCCGTACATCTACGACAGGATTGATGTTATCATCAATAAGTTTGGG
>DASQBW010000732.1:0-1585 GCA_035635015.1 Draconibacterium sp.
ATAGCGATTTCGTATTGATTGGCGTTGATATGGACGAGCCGCTCGATAAGGTTAAAGATTTTAAAGAAACGATGGAAATAACCTACCCGCTGGCACTCGATCCGGGCGGAGATATTTTTTACACATTTGCTGCAGAAGGAGCAGGAGTAACCCGTAACGTCATCATCAACAAAACAGGAAAAATTGTTTACATGACACGCCTTTTTGAAGAAGAAGAATTCAACGAAATGGTTGAGGTAATCGACCTGCTACTGAAAGAATAAAATACAAAACCGACATGAACATTGTAATAATAAAATATAACGCAGGGAACATAGAATCGGTCAACAATGCACTTAACCGACTTGGTGTGAATGCAGAAATAACTGCTGATCACGATAAAATCAGAACTGCTGATAAAGTTATCTTCCCGGGAGTTGGAGAAGCCAGCACTACAATGGCTTACCTGCGCGAAAAGAAACTCGATAAACTTATGCTTTCGCTGAAACAACCGGTTTTGGGAATCTGTCTCGGACTTCAGCTAATGTGCTCGCATTCAGAAGAAAATGACACGAAGTGTCTTGGAATTTTCGATGAAAAAGTAAAACGTTTTATTCCAAAACCGGGCGAAGAATACATTACCAAAGTTCCGCACATGGGTTGGAATGCAATTAAAGACCTAAAAAGCAATTTTCTGACTTCGGACCTGGAAAATGAATATGTTTATTTTGTGCACTCGTATTACGCCGAAAAAAGCGAACATACTATCGCTACCTGTGATTATATCTTGCCATTTAGTGCAGCATTAAACCGCGATAACTTTTATGCCACGCAGTTTCACCCGGAAAAAAGCGGAAGCGTTGGGGCAAAAATATTGGAGAATTTCCTAAAACTCTGAACGTACTGACGTAACTTTGCAACAACAATTTAAAGTAGTAAAAAACGTTCTTCATACAAATTAAGCAACAAACAAAAAGTAATCGGCAAAATCATGGACAGGCTAACAATCATAAAAGTAGGTGGAAAAGTAGTTGAAGAACCCGAATCGTTAACTGCATTACTCGATCAATTTAAAAAAATATCGGGAAATAAATTACTGGTCCACGGAGGCGGACGCACGGCTACCGAAATTGCAAAACGACTTGGAATTGAAACAAAAATGGTTGATGGCCGACGTATTACCGATGCCGATATGCTTGAAGTTGTAACCATGGTTTATGGCGGATTGGTAAATAAAAAGATTGTTGCAGGATTACAGGCCCGGGACATGAATGCTGCGGGTCTTACCGGTGCCGACCTCGGATTAATAAAAGCCCACAAACGCCCGGTACAGGAGGTTGATTATGGTTTTGTTGGTGATATTGACGATGTGAATGCCCGTGAGCTTCGAATACTCATAGATGAAAATGTAATTCCTGTGGTGGCACCACTAACACACGATGCAAAAGGCCAGTTATTAAATACCAACGCCGACACAATTGCGTCAGAACTGGCCATCGAATTATCTAATTATTTTAAGGTTTACCTTTTTTATTGTTTCGAGAAACGTGGCGTGTTAACCGATCCAAACGATGAATCATCGGTAATTTACGATCTTGACTACAAA
>DASQBW010000733.1:0-3389 GCA_035635015.1 Draconibacterium sp.
AATCAAATTGTGTTCAATACCCTTGGCGCTATAAAAGATAAAAAAATAGCTCCTTTATTGTTTCTTCCTTTTGTTGAAAACAGCTTTAAACACGGAATGAAAGGAGGAGCTGATAATACTTTCGTAAACATCAAATTTGAAGTGTCGGGAAAAGTGTTGCATTTCGAAATTGAGAACAGCAAAGGGAAAGCGGTTGACCCCGTTGTTGCCAACTATCAGGGAATAGGAATTGAAAATGTAAAAAAACGCCTGAAATTAATTTATCCGAATCAGCACCAGCTTAAGATTTCGGATAATAAAGAAACTTTTAAAGTACTTTTACAGGTGCAATTAAATTAATTTTTGCAATGCCAAAGTCCAAAATAGTAAACTGTGTAATTGTTGACGACGAGCCTTTATCACAGGATGTGATTCGCGATTTTATTGAAGCTTGTCCGGAACTGGAGCTAATTGGAATTTGCAACGATGCACTGGAAGCCGGTCAGCTGTTAAAACAACACAAAATCGATTTGCTTTTTCTGGATATTAACATGCCCAAATTAAGTGGAATTGGTTTTGTGAAGAGTTTAAAAGAACCGCCGTTGTTTATTTTGGTAACTGCCTACCCGGAGTTTGCCCTGGAAGGTTTTGAAGTTGATGCTGTTGATTACCTGCTAAAACCGATTTCGTTCGAACGATTCCGAATTGCAGTAAACAGGGCGCTTGAACGATTCTCCTCCCAGGAACAGAATACCGGGCAACATTTAATTGTACGTGCCAATAAGAAGGATTACCGGATTAACTTCGATGAAATAGAATATTTGGAAGCACAGGGCGACTACGTACGTTTTGTTACCGAAACTCAATCGTTGATGGTGCACGGGCGATTTAAAGATTTTATTGCCCACCTACCTGAAAATAGATTTGTTCGCATTCATAAATCTTATGTGGTATCGTTGGTAAAGGTGGTTTATCTCGAAGGGAACCAGGTAAAATTGGGAGGTATAAAATTGCCTGTTAGTTTAAGTTTTAAGGATGCATTTATTGCGAAACTTAATGAATAAAAAAGACACAAACCAAACGGAATGTGTCTTTCTGTAAATATCTTTTGTTACACTAGAATTTAAATCCTAGAGTAAATAATACATCATGTGTTGATTCGTCAAATTTGGCCATTACCGGTGTCGGGTAGTAGCCAGATGATGGTGCGGTGTATGGAAGCTCATATTCCTGCTGATTGCTTAACCGGTAAGCCACATCCAACGTGAAACTGCCAAAGCGGTAGCCTAATCCTGCTGAGTAGATATTTAGTTTATCATCTGATTTAAACTGATCGTTGCCCAATGAAGAGGATTTGTATGCACTGGGATAGTACTCATATCCGGCACGTAAACTTAAATTATTGGTTGCACGTAGTTCTCCTCCAACACGGATATTTCCGACTGATTTATAAGCTTCACTAATTTCGTGATTTTCGCTGGTAAAGTTGTAGCCATCACCACCTCTTCTTAGTTTTGCAGTTGAATAATCCACATATTCATAATCAACACTGATTAACCCTTTTTTTGCAATAACAAAAGCACCGCTAAAAGTAGCTCGAAGAGGTGTTTGAAGTTGATAATCATAGTTGCTTAAAGGAGATAATGCTTCGTTATCAATTCCGTCTGGATTGTTATAATTTCTTGAATACATTTCCGTATGAAAGAAATCATGCATATCATAAAATGTTGGTGTATGTATTGATGCTCCCAAGCGCACCTCGTTAACTGGTTTGTAAATCAGTCCAAATTTAAAGTTATAACCTGTACCTGTGGTTCTAAGGTAGCTGTTGAATTGAATATCCTCATAATTTGAAACATTACCTTGTTGATCCCATTCTTCGTAAGTACTTGATTCTCGATAATAAATATCGGTTACACCAATGGTTGCACCAAGGTATATTTTGTGGTTAAAATTCAGTCCAACTGCGAAGTTATATTCATCGATTGATCCTGAACGAGAGGTACTTTTGCGTTGCGAAACCGGATAGTTCTCAATTTCGGTATCGAATGGATTTTTTTGCATATCATGGTACCAGAGTTCAGTCTCTTCATCCTGATTTAAAGCCCATGTTTCGTATGCCAGTTGCTCATAAAAGTCGCTCCAGCCTAAACCGTTAATATCTTCTCCGTTTGCGTTTTCTGTAAGGTCGTCGAGAAACGAACTTGTTACTCCAGAACCACCCATTAGCGAGTTGTTGTTAAAATCCTTTAACCGGTTATAACCAATTCCAAGATTAACGCTGATAAGACCGACCTCGCTGCGTGAGGCGGTTGGAATGGTTGTAACATAGCTTAAATTGTTCAGTGCAAAGTTATATTTGGTATCATCCATGGAGGTGTTCATGTAGTTTCCTTCAGTTTTTCCGTACGTGAATTTAGGTGTAACGGTTAATTCCGACGAGCGATAAACTCCCAGACCGGCAGGATTGATACTAATCGAGGTAAAATCACCACCCAATGCTCCAAAAGCATTACCCATTGCTCCTGAGCGTGCAGTTCCCGAAACCTGAATATTGGAATAGCGAAGTGCATCAATCATATCCTGTGCCTGAATAAAAAAAGGCACAAAAAGAGTAAGTAAAAGGATTAAAATATTCTTTTTCATGGCAAATAGTTTTTTCGTTATTGTTGCTGTATTTTATCTTCTTCCTCCACCACTGCGTGATGATGAACTCGAACTTCTTGAGCCTCCAGAACTGGAGCTTCTTGAGCCTCCTGAAGATGCTCCGCTGCTTCTTATACTGCTGCCACCACTGCTTCGGTAACTGCCACTGCTACTGCTTCTTGAAGGAGTACTGCTTCGGTAAGTGCTGCTCGATTTTGTAGAAGAAGGAGCACGGTAAGATCTGGAAGATGCACCACTGCTTGAACTACGGTTGTAAGTAGAACTTGAACGATACGACCGGTTGTATGTTGATGTAGATTTTGGAGCAGTGTAACTGTTTGATGAACGGTTGCTGTTCGGTGTTACCACGCGAGGTGTTGCTGATCTTGTGGTAGTGCTGCTGCTACTTGGCCTTGTATAAGTTCTGTTTGTTGTTGTTGAACTCGGTCGCGTATAGCTTTGAGTACGGGTACTGTTTGCCGATTTTGAAGAAGTTGAAGGGCGGGTAGTGGTGGTGCCGGTTTCTCTTCTTCGTTCGGTAAGAACTTGTGCATTATTGGTAGCCGACCTAGTTGTTGTAGCGTTGGTAGCAGTTGTCCGTCTTGTTGTACTACTTGAATTTCTGTCGGTTGCTGTAGCAGATTTATCTATTGTGCTTGAACTTCTTCTGTTACTGCCTGCCGAAGCGGCAGCTGCTGAACTTGATCTGCGGCTTGCATCACCACGATAAACATTTGTTCCTGTTGACCGGCGTTGACCATAGG
>DASQBW010000734.1:0-2084 GCA_035635015.1 Draconibacterium sp.
TACATACTCAAAACAAACAGCTTTTCGGTTTTTTCATTTGTCCTTTTTCCCTTTTTCTGCACCAAAATTTTAAACCGTAGCTACGGCTATGCTTGAAAATTTTGACTTGAAAAAGAAAAAAATAACTTCGTCAAAATTCCCGAAAAGCTATCCGCATTGAGTATATTTGCGCAGATTTTTAAGAAACGATTGATTCGATCACGATCATAAATAAATTTTACACCGATGAGTTTTGTACAAGAGCTGAAATGGAGAGGCATGTTGCACGATATAATGCCGGGAACTGAAGAACAACTGGAAAAAGAATTAACCGCGGCTTATGTGGGTATCGACCCAACTGCCGACTCGTTGCACATTGGCCACCTGGTAAGTGTAATGATGTTGAAACACCTTCAGATTGCAGGTCATCAGCCTATTGCCTTGGTAGGTGGTGCCACCGGGATGATCGGCGATCCATCGGGAAAATCGCAGGAGCGTAACCTGCTGGACGAACCAACCCTGCGCCACAACCAGGAATGTATTAAAGCTCAGCTGGCAAAATTCCTCGATTTTGAAAGCAAAGCAGACAACGTAGCACTTTTGGTAAACAACTACGACTGGATGAAGGAATTTTCGTTCCTCGATTTTATCCGCGACGTGGGTAAACGTATTACCGTAAACTACATGATGGCGAAAGATTCGGTTAAAAAACGTTTGGGCGAAGAGTCAAAATCAGGCATGTCGTTTACAGAATTTACTTACCAGTTGGTGCAAGGCTACGACTTTTACCACTTGTACAAAAACAACAACTGCCGCCTGCAAATGGGTGGATCCGATCAGTGGGGAAACATTACTACCGGAACTGAGTTGATCCGCCGTATGGACGGAGGTGAAGCATTTGCATTAACTTGTCCGCTGATTACCAAAGCCGATGGTACCAAGTTCGGGAAAACTGAATCGGGCAACGTTTGGCTCGATCCTGAACGTACTTCGCCTTATGCTTTCTTCCAGTTCTGGTTGAACACATCGGATGAAGATGCCGAACGTTACATTAAAATATTCACGCTGCTGTCGAAAGAAGAAATCGACACATTGGTTGCAGAACACAAAGAAGCACCACATGCCCGTGCATTGCAGAAAAAACTTGCTGAGGAAGTAACCACTATGGTTCACTCGCGCGAAGAGTACGACATGGCAGTTGAAGCATCACAAATTTTGTTTGGCAAAGGTACTGCCGACCAGTTGCGCAAACTAAACGAAAGTACTTTCCTTGCTGTTTTTGAAGGCGTTCCTCAATTCAACATCTCGAAAGATGAATTGGCAGCCGGTATTAATGTAATCGATTTTCTGGCTGAAAAAACCGAGGTATTTCCATCAAAAGGAGAACTGCGCCGTACCATAAAGGGTAACGGATTGAGCATCAACAAAGAAAAGATCAACAATCCTGACCTGGATGTAAACAACGACTTTTTAATTGGCGGAAAATACATTCTGGCTCAAAAAGGGAAGAAAAACTACTTCCTTATTATTGCTGAATAATCAGGTGTTTAAATACTAAAAGCAGTTCGGTTGCGTTGAAATTACACGATCGAATTGAAACCACATCTTATGGATAATTTTTTTGACAACCAGCGTATTCTGAAACTGATTTGGAAGCGCAAATTTCATTTTGTAATTGTTGGTATAGTTGCCGTTGCTTTGTCGGCCATTTTTTCAGGTCCGGCATTTATTACTCCAATGTTTAAATCAACAGCACGCCTCTATCCTACCAATATCTGGACACTCAGTAACGAATCTGAAACAGAACAGATGATCGAGATTCTGAATTCGAACGACATCAAGTTTAGAATGTTCGAAACATTTAAGCTCGACCAGGTTTATAAGATTAATAAAGCAGATTCTCAATATTACACCTATCTTTTCGACGAGTATAACACGAACGTAGGAACCAGCAAAACCCAATTCGAAACTGCTGAGATAAAAGTACTTGATGAAGATCCTCAGCGTGCTTCCGATATGTGCGACTCGATAATCTCATTTTTTGACAAAAAGGTGAGGGCACTGCACAAAATCAAAAACAAGGAGATGGTTGACATAACCCGCAA
>DASQBW010000735.1:0-11935 GCA_035635015.1 Draconibacterium sp.
GGATTAAGCGATCGATTGAAAAACTGATGCTTCTGAACCTTCACCCTACCCGACAAGAAATGCTCAACCTTATAAAAGAGCTTACAGTTCAATTGCCAGTAAACGAAATTACCACCCTCCCGGTAAAACTTGGAAACAGAATGCTGATTCTCAATATTGAAGATATTTCATTTTTTCAGGCCGAGGAAAAATATGTAACCATTCATTCCATAAACGGAAAACGCTACACGTCCGATGTTTCGCTAAAAAATCTGGAAGAAAAGTTAGCGGGTAATTTCATTCGAATTCAACGAGCCTTACTCGTAAATAAAAACCTTGTGAAGGAAATTATAAAACACACCAATTCGAGGTTTAAAATTCGTATGAACGATGTAAGTCAATCTCTGCTCATATCGGGCAGAAATTACATCGATCAGATAAAAAGCTTTTTGTAATTAAATTACAATTATTCTCCCGGAAAATAATCACGACTGTCAACAACAGTAATGTTATTGGAATGAGCACGGCTCATCTCCAACACCGATTGTTCCGAAACTTTCTGATTGTTGAATGAATAGCTTTTATCAAGGTTTACACGTTTTAGCAAAAGATTTTCGTAATCCACTTCAAAAGAATAAATCACTTCGGAGTAAAAGCTTTCTACATCTTCTCCAATGGCCAAACTCTTGCTTTGTCTGTTATTCTTTGCCGATACTACATTTCCCTCAATTTTAAGCACAGAGTAATCTTCCTTATTAACGGTAATCTTTCCTTTCAGTGTACCGGCATAATAATCGCCCGTTGTAATAAGCGTTGGATTTTGTGCGCTAAATCCAATTACCCAATACTCTTTCCCGTTAATAACCGGCTGACTGTCGAGTGAAAGCTGATAATCGGTTAGCAATGCAGGATTTAACACGCACGATGCCGAGCGCACCCAATCAAAATCGAACATGTCATCCAGGTTTAGTTGAGCCGTAGAGAAACTGTAATCATTTTCGGTCTGTTCTTTTGTAACGGAATATTTTCGTGCATTATATGCATCTGTTTTCGTTGGGTGCGTGTAACCACTTTCATCGTAAAGTAAAATTGTAGCATCTTGCAACGATTGCACTTGTCCATTCACTGCTTTTTCTTCAGAATAAGCAAAATGCATATTGAATGGCCCCGATCCGTAATTGTATTTGATGTTCTCTGAAGCCATTCGTAATATTCGAATGAGAACCATATTTTGAGCGGCAACATCTACTTCGTCAACACCGTACGATTGCGACTGTAATTTTACAACCGCAAATTCCTTCGAAAAAAAGTCTTTTACGGGTAATTTTACATTTACAAATCCCACTGCCGAAAAGTAGAGTTCCTTATCCACCATTTCTTCCGGAATTTTTAGTTCAAAATTGCCTTCACTGTCGCTGGCAGTTCCAAAAAATGTGCCTTCCACTCCAATGTTGGTGTACGAAACCGGACGATTTGTACTGGCCTCAACCACCTTACCTTTAATGGTGTGCGCTACCTTTACCCCACTCTGCCCCAGACTACTGAACCCCAGACAAAAGATAAAAACGAATATAATTGCTTTCTTCATGATCCTCGAATTTAAAATTAAAAGTAACAAATAAATACCACACCTACCTATTAGAACGTTGTATTAGGAGTTTATTATTGTGTATCTTTGTTTTTAAACATAAAGAAGTTATTATGAGTAAAAAGTATAGCGTTCTGTTGATCAGTTTTACAATTATCGCATTATCATCGTGTGTTTCTAAAAAGAAATACCTGGAAATGGAAGCCGGAAGGTTAAAAGCCGAAGAACTTTCGCGTAATCTCGATGCTGAAAATAACACCAAAGCAGAACGGATCAAAGCGTTAATTGCTGATTTTGAGGTCATGAAAAATGAATTGATGGCCAGCAATGCTATAAAAGAACAAGATATTTCTGACTTGAGAAAAGAAATGGCTGCACTTTCTGAAGAGCTTAACAAGAAGCAGGAATCGTTGCAGGAAACCAACTTTAATCTGGATTTCGAAAAACAACGCCTTTCGAACGCACTGGATACTAAAGATGCCACAATTAATTCATTACAAAACAAGGTAAGTACACTTGAAAATGAGCTTACATCTAAAAATGAATTAATCAGCCAACAGAATTTTGACATCAAAAATCTCAACGAACAGGCAAAAGTGCTTGAAGGCAAAATCTCGGTGGGAGAAAACGAACTGGGAAATCTAAAAGGACAGCTTGAAAATGTACGGACAGAAACAACCCGCTTGCAAGGCGTAATCAAAGAAAAAGATGAAGAGATAACAAAACTTAACAACCAGGTTAAGTTATTAAAAAACGAACTTGGTCAGTAATCTCTTTTCAACTTATTTTCATAATTAAAAAATACTTTCTAAAACCAAATGCTCTGTAAATAAGGGGCTATTGTTGATATTTACATCTCTGCAATAATTGTTTAAATGCACATTTGCTTCCTATTAGCAGAAAATAATTCCACAATTACTTAACAAAAGTATCAATCACTTGTTACATAAAAGACAATAGTAAACACGTTACATAACACGTTTATTAATTGATTGCACTTAATGAAAGAGTAGACTTTCATTATTTGAAAGCCTGAGCTAGCTTGTTTCAGGCTTTCTCTTTTTTGGGATAAATGGTATATATTGGTGTGTTCAGAGAAAAAAAGATACCTGTGTTAAGCAGGTACCTTTTTTAGAGTGTTTGAAACTCTAACATGATTTCTATGAAAAATGCGCTTTAATTATTTCTTCTATTTCTCAACACTACTATTAGTGCCTCGTTTAAACCACAATCGATTACCAACCTGGTAATAATTACTTTCCAATTCAGGATCATTGGCCAATTGTTCATTCGTGTACGGGAAAAACGGAACAATAACGTCATCGCCTTCCATCCAATTTGCAGGAGTATACACTTCTTCTCTATCGGTTAATTTTAATGCTTCTACCATTCGAACATACTCTTCCATGTTTCGTCCTACCTCAACAGGGTTAAAGTTTACAGACCGGATAACATTCTTGTCATCAATGATAAATACACCCCTCACATCTCGAACGGTACTAACAGGTTCGTGTAACATACCATACTGCCGGGAGGTTTTTCCTTCCGGATCCTCCAAAATAGGAAAGTTTATACTCAAATGTCCCCTGTCTTTATAATCCAGACCCTGGAGGTGCTCTTTCCATAACTTATGCATGGCAACATCATCTGTTGAGATAACTGCTACTTTTACACCAAGTTTTTCGAACTCCGGTTGCAGATTTGCTAACTCCAGCAATTCTGATGTACATACAGGAGTAAAATCAGCCGGATGGCTAAAGAGAATTTTCCAACTCGAGCCGAAATCATTCGGGAAAGTAATCTTTCCATTCGTTGAATTAGCTGTAAATTTTGGAGCTTTTGATCCTATTAGGGGAATCTTATTATCTGCAGCGAAAGCTATCCCCAGGGCCAGAATACATGCCAGTGAAGTAAACATTAATCGTTTCATAACTTTTAAATATTAAATGATTGCATCATCAAATTACAACCATTAATACAACCAGTTTTATGCTGAACAACATGTTTTCAAAACAACACCTTTCATTGCTTTTAAGACATTGAAAGCAGTTAGCCGCTTAACTTATAAATAGTAAGTATACTGTCGAATATGCTTCCTATTTTAATATTTTAAGGTCTTTTTTTATTTAATTTGATAGTCAATCCCTATAAATAAATAATACAATTTTGTATTTTATTAACAATCCGTTGAATATTTATCGAATATCCCGGTCGGTTATTCTAAGTCGTAATCTATTTTAAACAACTCAAAATACTGTATAATGGATTCGCGCACCTGATATTCGGTGGAAGTGTAAGGGAGTACATTCTGACTGTTAAACCATATCATAAAAGTATCAGCGTAAGCCTCGTTTAACCCGGTAAGGTTCATTACAACTTCCTTGTTGTAATTTTTTGAATGCATTTCCCAGTTTTTCATCAGGGCCATATCTTCACGTACTTGTCGTTTGCGTTTTTCGCGTTTGCCGTAATACTGTGCAAACGATAAAGGACTCAGTAGTGCGGCGATAATCGGAGGTTTTTCATTAAATGCATCGCCACGCAGTGTGGGATCAAGATCTATCGGAGTTCCGTGTTCAAAATATTCAAGTTGCTGGGCCTTGCCTTCAACTGTTACCTCTCCTACATTATACAAAACCGGTTCCATGTAAAAGGTCAGCATTTCGTAGCCGGTGTAGTAGCTCGGGACTTTCAATATAAATGGTTTGTAACCAACAGAGGTAACTTCCAGGGAATCGACATTAAGCATCTCAAGGGTAAAAATTCCATCGCCATTGGTTATCGTTCCGCTATGTGTGCGATGGTTAATAATATTAGCATAAGGAATTTCGGAGCTGTCGGCCATACTCAAAATCTTTGCCTTTAGTTCTATCAACATCGGGTCTACCTGATATTCCTCATCTTGTGCCCATGCGGAAAAACAGACAAAAACACATAATGGAAGAAGTATATATTTAAACATACGCTTGTGAATCTATTCCTTGCACAAAACTATGCAAAAGAATTTAACCAATTTGAAGATAACACTATTTAACTGGTTTTTAACAGATGTTAAGGAGAATTGGAAAGTATTAAGCAGGTGACTTCAAGTCACCTGCTTAATAGAACTATTTCATGCGCTTAAAATGATTAATTTTTAAGGTAGCGCATGGAATTCGTCCCAAACGGGACTCATTTCATTGAAGCGATGCGCTCTTCCAACACTTTAATATTGGCTTCGGCATCGGCTTGTTTTGCTTTTTCTTTGGCAACAACTGCTTCAGGTGCATTGTTTACAAATCGGTCGTTACTCAGTTTTTTCATTACCGAATTCAGGAATCCTTTGGCGTATTTCAACTCCTCTTCCAGTTTTCTTAACTCCTCCTCCGCATCAATAAATCCATCGAGCGGAATGTAGAAGTTGGTTGATTTTACACGAAACGAAGCAGCTCCTTTTACTTCTTCATCAACTGCAGTCAACTCAGTAAGATTGCCCAGCTTTATAAGAATACTGTTGAATTTGGCATCAAAACCTTTATCGCCTTTTTGCACAGAAAAATTAATAGCATCTTTGAAAGCAATATTTTTGTCTTTACGGATTTTGCGAATTCCTGAAACTGCCTCTTTTACATCTTCGAAAGCAGCAAGCAACGCAGTATCGTAGCTGGTGTTAGCCGGCAACTGGCTGATCATGATACTTTCCCCTTCCTTACGCTCATCAAGCAACTGCCAGATTTCTTCAGAAATAAAAGGCATAAACGGATGCATTAATCGTAACATCTGGTCGAACAACTCCACGATTTCAGCGTAAGTTTTCGCATCAATTGGTTGATGATAGGCAGGTTTTACCATCTCGAGCAACCAACCCGAAAACTCGTCGCGCACAGTGGTGTAAACCGTCATTAATGCCTCCGAAATACGGAAACTATCGAATTGTGCATTTAATGTTTCGACAACCTGTGCCAATTTATTTTTAAACCACTCGATGGCCAGTTTTGAATGTTCCGGTTGTTCTATTTCGTTTGAAACTTCCCAGTTTTTCACCAGGCGGAAAGCATTCCATATTTTTGTAGAGAACCCGGCTCCCTGTTGCGGCAGACCTTCGTCGAATAGCAAATCGCCACCTGCAGGAGAACAAAGCAACATTCCCACACGAACACCATCGGCGCCATACTTTGCAATTAAATCCAGCGGATCGGGTGAGTTACCCAACGATTTAGACATTTTACGACGTTGTGCATCGCGCACCATTCCGGTAAAATACACGTTTTTGAACGGGAAATCATCGCGGTATTCATAACCCGAAATAATCATTCGTGCCACCCAGAAGAAAATAATGTCAGGTGCAGTAACCAAATCTGAACTTGGGTAGTAATAATTTACTTCATCATTCTCAGGGTCACGGATTCCATCGAAAACCGATATTGGCCACAACCAGCTCGAGAACCAGGTATCTAAAGCATCTTCGTCTTGTTTTAAATCGGTTGCAGTTAATTCTGTATTACCCGATTTTTCTTTTGCAGACTCCAGCGCTTCTTCTGCTGATTCGGCACAAACATAAGATCCGTCGGGCAGGTAGTACACCGGGATTTGGTGCCCCCACCACAACTGGCGGCTAATACACCAGTCTTTAATGTTGCCCATCCAGTGTTTGTAAGTATTTTTAAATTTCGGTGGATAAAAGCTGATGGTATCGTTCATTACGTTCTCCAACGCGGGTTTTACCAGTTCTTCCATTTTCAGGAACCACTGTGCCGACAATTTTGGTTCGATGATCACATCGGTACGCTCCGAGAAACCAACCTTATTTGTATAGTCTTCAACTTTAGCCAGGTTTCCTGCTTTCTCCAGTTCAGGAACAATTTTTTCGCGTACGACAAAACGATCTTCGCCAACAAACAACTCGGCCTTTTCATTCAGCGTTCCGTTATCGTTAAAAATGTCGATAGATGGCAGGTTGTATCTCAGGCCAATTTCGTAGTCATTAATATCGTGGGCCGGTGTAATTTTCAAACATCCGGTACCAAATTCCATATCCACATATTCATCCTCGATAATCGGGATTGAACGGTTGATCAGAGGCACCAAAACACGTTTCCCTTTCAGGTGCGCAAAACGTTCGTCGTTCGGGTTTACGCAAACGGCAGTATCGCCCAAAATCGTTTCCGGACGCGTAGTTGCAATGGTTACAAACTCATCTTCACCTTCAATTTTGTAGTTGAGGTAGTACAGTTTCCCCTGCATTTCTTTGTAGATCACTTCTTCGTCAGACAGTGCAGTTTTTGCTGCCGGATCCCAATTTACCATACGCACACCTCGGTAAATCATTCCTTTATTGAACAGGTCGACAAACACTTTGATAACCGACTCGCTGCGGGCTTCGTCCATAGTAAAAGCGGTACGATCCCAGTCGCACGAAGCACCCAGTTTTTTCAGCTGCTCCAGGATAATACCACCATGTTTATCGGTCCATTCCCAGGCATGTTTCAAAAATTCGTCGCGCGAAAGATCGTACTTGTCAATTCCTTCGGCATTTAGTTTGTTTACTACTTTGGCTTCGGTAGCAATCGATGCATGGTCGGTACCCGGCACCCAGCAGGCATTTTTACCGGTCATTCGCGCGCGGCGGACCAGAATATCCTGAATGGTATTGTTTAGCATGTGCCCCATGTGCAACACACCGGTTACGTTTGGTGGTGGAATCACAATCGTATAAGGTTCGCGCTCGTCGGGTGTGGAGTGGAAATATTTGTTATCCATCCAGTATTTGTACCATTTATCTTCAACCTCGGCCGGGTTGTACTTGCTCGGAATTTCCATCTGACTCATCTGAAATATCTAGCTAAAAATTTGAGGTGCAAAAGTACAATTAAAAGTTTAGAGTTCAATGTTCAACAGGAAGAGTTTAGGTTCTGAAGGTTGAGAATTTAAAAAAGGAAGTAGCTCCGATTAATTCGTTATCTGATAAAGACCATTTTTAAGGTTCTGTGAGCGACCTGCAACTTTATAAAAAAGTTAATGAATTAAATTCTTTTGCACCGCGGCTTTAGCCCGGTGAAAGTCTAAGTATAAGGAAGCTGGCTTTAGCCTTTAATTCAATAAAGTTAACGGCTAAAGCCTTTTCTTATAATCTCAATTCTTCACCGCACTAAAGCTACGGTGCAAAAAAAACCACGAACAAAACAGCAAAGCTACACCGTCCGTGGCTGAATTATATATGTTATCGGTTTTTCTTATTGTCGTGCAATCTCGCCGTGGTAACCCAGATCCAGACCTTTCTTTTCGTCCATGCGGCCCACTTTAACTTTCACAAAACGGTTCATCGTTCTCAACATCCCAAGGGTAAAAATAAATCCCCAGGCCGATGCAAAAACAATAGCTGCTATTTGCTTCAGAAAGAAAGAGAAGCCGCCTCCCATAAACAATCCATTGGCTCCATTGGCATTAACGGCAGTTGTGCCGAACAAGCCCAACATTATAGTACCAAGTACACCACCAATACCGTGTACACCCCATACATCCAGCGCATCATCCCAGCGTCTGCGCTCCACAAATTTCACTGCCTGAAAACATACAACTCCGGCACAAAGGCCAATAAACATTGCTGTTCCGAGTGTTACAAATCCTGCTGCGGGCGTAATGGTAGCCAAACCTGCCACGGCACCGGTCATTAATCCAATAAAAGTTGGTCGTTTATTGCCAGTGGTCCACTCGATGCTTAGCCAGGTAATTGCCGCCACAGATGCTGCAACATCAGTATTTAAAAACGCCTGGGCAGTAATCGCATCCACATCGAGTTCACTTCCAGCATTAAATCCATACCACCCAAACCACAGCAAACTTGTTCCGATGGCCACGAGCGGAATATTGTTTGGCCCGCTGTTCTTTTCGGCACGTGCACCAACAAAAAACACTGATGCCAGGGCTGCAAAACCAGCCGTTGCATGAACGGTAATTCCTCCGGCAAAATCAAGCACACCCCATTCGGCAAGAATTCCGCCACCCCAAACCATGTGTACAAACGGGTAATAAACAAAGATTTGCCAAAGAATAAGAAAAATAACGTAAGCCTTAAAAGTTACGCGATTAATAAATGCCCCCGTAATAAGTGCCGGGGTAATTATGGCAAACATCATTTGGTAAGCCACAAAAATATACTCAGGGAAATTCCGGTCGGCTGAAAATGGTGTACTCGATGTTACACCGTTTAAAAAGGCTTTGTCGAAGTTGCCAATTATGCCAAAAAAATCGCTGCCGCCTGCCAGAGTACCGCTAAAGCACATGGAATACCCAAAGCTAATCCACAAAATGGTTGTTATTCCCAACGACACAAAACTTTGCATCATAATACTCAGGATATTCTTTTTACACCCTAATCCTCCGTAGAAGAATGCCAATCCTGGAGTCATTAACATAACCAGACTGGTGGCTAAAACCATAAATGTGGTAAGACCTTTATCAAACATCATAATTCTAAGACTTTTAAATTTGAGAGTCAAAAATAGAAGATACTGCTAATAAATTGTTAGTTTCTGAGAGCATGAAAAACCTATTTCAAACACAAATCACCCGTTTTAAAACAAAATGAAACAAGAGTGTGTATTTTTTGATTTTTTTGTAAAAAAGGGGTCAGATTTCCAATCGAACAATTTTCGGAGAGATTTCTAATTTTGGACAGGGTTGATTTTCTATTTGCACAAAATTATCATCGCAATTGGAATTCTACAGGGGGTTAAGATTGATTTCCGAAAATTTGAAAAACCGGTAAAAAGAAGCCAAATGCATGACAAATCTCACCTTTTTAAATTCACTCTAAATAACAGCGACTTAAACTTGAATTAATATTGGAGCCGGATTACCTTTCGCGCTAAAACCGAATATTATTATAGAAGGACGCTAACTTCAGAGACATTTTAACAGATCAGAAACTGGTTCTCGTATTTAGGCATACAACTGTAACCAATGTGAAATGCTATGAAATACATGATCATGGTTCTGTGTATAGGTTTATCAACAATGCGGGTATTTTCTGTTGACCTTCCTCAACAATCGGCCTTTGAAAAAAGACTTGAAGAATTGGAAATTGCTGTTATACGAGCGGATAGGTATACATCCTATTGTCAGCGATCAACCAACTGGCATTTCCCGGCCGAACTATACAGCTACATTGAAAGTGCACGTTGTTGTTATCAAAAAGGGACTAAGAAACAATTAAAAAAAGCCAACGACTACCTTCAGTTACTAAGCATTTCCATCGACCTGATCATTAAAGGAGAGGAAGGTTACTGGAGAGATTACAACTGCAAAATCTGGATCGATCCGATTCCTCCTGTTCCCGACTGTGCCATGCAAGAGTTTTTGGAGTTGAAAGTGGAAATAACTACAAAAGTCTCGTCTTCACCCAACGAAATTTTGGAAGCTAACCCAGTAACATCCCAGCTAGTACAACCAGGTCAATCTACCTTTTCCAGAGAATCGCCGTAGTCGGTGCAACAATTTCGGTGATTGCAGTTAATAAAGCATTTACTCATTAATGAGAAATAGAGAAACATTCAACTGAAACGATTTGTAACTTTTATCATGTCTGAATTTAAACTTTCACAAATATGCTTAAAGCATAATTTTTTCGTAAATTGTATGGTTCAACAAATGTTTAAGCACCCTTTATAATGAAAAAAGAAATTTCAATAACAATTGTACTAATTTTAGGACTGTCTTTTAAATCCTTTGCCGCAACAGGAAATGTAAATGACGGGCTGGAGTTTTTTCTTTTTATTGTTGGTTTACTATTAATTGTATTAGGTCTTTTAGATGGTGCAGATTTCTGTAAAAAGAATGGTAAATCAATTATTCATAAAGCCAAATCATTCCCAAACAAAATACTCACTTTATTTGGGACCTATCATAACAAACTAAAGTCCGACTACATTGAAATCGCAGACTTTTAATTTCTCCACTTCAATTTTTTATATTATTAAAAGTGTTTGTTTATAAGTACAGTCTGGAGCCGTACTAATTTTTAATATTTTCCCGGGGGATTAGCCAACCCTTAGATTACATGCTATTTTCATTAGGTAAAATGCAATTACGTTGTTGATCTTAAAATAGGATATTATTAACTCTAATAAACCGATTTCCTACCGCCAACCAAGTATCGCACCTACTTTTGCAACATAGTTAACATTCTGCTGAAAAACAAAGAATAAGGTTAATTGCCAATCAATGATTCGCAACATAAAACGCTACTCCCCCTTCAGGCTCTGTGAAAATCCACAAAACCTAAGAATATAAATAAATCAATATTCTTTTATGTAGAAATTATTTTCCATAACTTACAAATGCAAAGCAAATAAGACATATTAACCAATTCATTAAACGTGATTATCGGTATTCCTTTAGGCATATTTATAGGACTCCTTTCTGGTTATTTCTTCTTAATGCTGGTAAAGACCATGCGAAAAAAGGAGGAATTCAAAAAACTTCAAAAAGTTATTGCTTTAATGTCAGCATTAGTTGTTTTTTCGCTGGGTGGCAGTTGGTTTAGTACTGGCTTCCTGGAGGAAATTACTGCTGTTGATATACTTCCGTCTTATCTGTGTTCATTTACAGGAGTTTTTGTTTTAATTTGTTCAACTGTAATCTTTCAAATTGCTATCCAGCTGGGCAAAAGTATTAGGGAAGGAGGATATAATGGTTAGTCCTTTACTTAATAACTTTATCATAGGTGCCATTGGATTTTTTTTGGGTGTTATGATGTTCTTTTCAGGAAAATTTTTTGAAAATGGATCTAATCGAGAAGCCCTTAGAGAAGGAAAAAATGTTGATTATTCAAAAACCGGAAACACTATTAGTAAAAATGACATCCTTGGGTTAATCATTTTTTATTTACCAATCTTAATACTTGTTCTATTAGTAAAAATGACTCCATTAAAGATTACCTGGTGGGTATTATTAGTAACACTTTTTATTGGCTACTGGGCGGTTAGTATCTCCTATTTCGTTGGTAAGTCATCAAAGAGCAGTGACGGAGCAGATGATTCACGCTCAAAATCATCTGAACCTAAACCCAATTAAGACTTTTTTAATAAAATGACTCACCAAAGATTAGCGATGCTAATTATCATGATATCACATACTAAAACATGATTTAGTTTTCGGTGAGTATGCTGTCTGTGTCTGCAATGTTCTGTTAATGATAAGATTTGAATGTTGTTTCATAATTGGTAAGGCGAATGGATTATTTGCTTAACGTATGCTATTTTGTTCCATAACCTGACAATCTCTTCATACTTATAACTCAGCAGATTGACTTTATGAACAGTACTAAAAATTTGGAAAGAAATCTTTATTGAACCAATATTCTAAGGTCAACCAAGGATTGCACCAATA
>DASQBW010000736.1:0-1736 GCA_035635015.1 Draconibacterium sp.
ACTTCATAGTCGTCATCAATCTTTAGCGCATCGCTCAAAGTTATTTGCAGGTTCGGATCTTCAATCTCATCGTCTGCAACAACTTCGCGGTTTCTCCAAATCTCAAAGTCGCCCTTATCAATATTGATAATCACATCAAAGTTTTCATCAGTACCATACTGACGGATAAGCACACTGCGAAAAACTTCTTCCAGTACACTCATCATGGTAACCCTGTCAATGTTTTTTAGCTCCTTAAATTCGGCAAAAGTATCTATCAGGCTAATATTTTCCATCTCTCAATCATTTATTTAAATGAAATAACCGCTTTCGCACTTTTTATTTCGTCGTATTTTAAAATATGTTTTTTTACTACCAATTGTTTTTTTTTGTGACCCTCTACTTTTTCTCGTTTCGAAGTCTCAAGCACTATGCCATCTTCACTATTTTCTAAAAGTAGCCCTTTCAATTTGTCGTTGTCAGCTGTTAAAATCTCAATTTCTTTGCGAGTATATTTTTCGTATTGCTGTTTAACTTTAAAGCTTTCGGTTAGGCCCGGAGACGAAACCTGTAACGAAAAATCCTCTTCATCCCTGTCAAGATTGTGCTCTACATTACGACTGACAGCAATACATTGTTCGATTGTAATGCCGTTAAATCCATCAACGTACACATTAATGTCGTTGGCGGAACTTATCGTAACATCAACAATAAACATCTGATCATCAAGACGTTCTTTCACCAACTCTATTACTTTCTGTTTTGCTATCATTTTGCCTCATGTAACAAAATAGGGAACCATCGGTCCCCTAAAAACTCCATTTTTTAGAAAATTCTCGGCAAAAATAATAATATTATACAACAATAACAAATAGTACCGTGCTCTTAAATATCTGATTTTAAAGTAAAAAAAACATTAACCGCAATCTGTGCATAACAAATTAATTTTTACGGGGCTATGCGTTTTATTTTTCGGAAAAAACATTGTCTTTTGTTTCTCGGAAAGTTTTATAATTTTAAACCACATATAACGATCATTTGCAACATATTCAGCTCAATAAAAAGAAGTTAATTAACGACCCCGTATTTGGTTTTATTAATCTGCAATCCGACATTATTTTCGATTTGCTGGAACACCCTATTTTCCAGCGCTTACGTCATATTAAGCAACTTGGCTTGTCGTACCTTGTTTTTCCCGGGGCCAACCACACCCGTTTTGAACATGCTATTGGCACTGTATATCTCATGCGGCAAGCAATTTCGTCGTTAAGACTAAAAGGTCATCATATAAATGAGGAAGAAGCCGAAGCTGTTTCCATTGCCATTTTGTTGCATGACGTTGGGCATGCTCCTTTTTCGCACGTTCTGGAAAACACCCTCGTTAATATCTCGCATGAAGACATATCTCTGATGTTGATGCAAGAGCTTAACCACGAATTTAATGGGAAGCTGGACCTTGCCATTCAGATATTTACCAATAATTATAAAAAACAATTTCTTCACCAACTCGTTGCCAGCCAGCTCGACATGGACCGCCTTGATTACCTCAGCAGAGACAGTTTTTTCACCGGGGTTGCCGAAGGAACTATCGGGATAGACCGCATTATAAAAATGCTAAATGTACACAACGACCAATTGGTGGTTGACATTAAGGGCATTTATTCAATTGAAAAATTTTTGATCTCGAGGCGCTTGATGTACTGGCAGGTTTACCTTCATAAAACCGTTGTTGCTGCCGAATTCCTCTTAATTAATGT
>DASQBW010000737.1:0-2474 GCA_035635015.1 Draconibacterium sp.
GATTTAAGGGATGACGGGCTATTCTACTCCCTTAAAAAACTGTACAGCAAAATCGCAAAAATCAATAATAACCTGTTTCTGTAAATCAAATTCTTTTCGGCTGCCCAGGTAATTTCTAGAAGTTGGGGTAATCTCACCACAGTCCTGCAGCTCCTTGTAGGTAATACATTTTATATGGCTTTTTGAGACTAAGATAAAATATGCATTTTCGTATGGATAATTTTTAGGGAGATCCTTAAAACTTAAGTTTTCGCTGGCTCGGAATTTAACCTCGATAAAATAAACTCCTTTTGATTTGGGACCCTGGATGACAAAATCAGGCATTCTGCGGATTTGTGAAGCGACATCAGACCGAACACCTTTCAGCAGCTCCATAATACCGGGGATTGTGTTTTCCATTCCGTAACGAAAAACATTATATCCCAGGCTTAGAAATAGTTCTTGAATCAACGTTTCCGCAATTCTACCTTTTATCATGTTGTACCGGTAGTTCTCTGTCCGTTAATCCGTTTTCACTTTCATCAGACATAACAACTTCTGAATTTGGAGCCTCCTCAATCTCCTCCCCATTTCTTTGTTATTGGTAACATTTGAAGCATAAACCACCATTGTACTTGGTATAGGCTCCACAGGTTGTGCATTCTGGCATAATATTATTGGTTAATTGGACTAGGCTCTGAGTTATACGAAACGATTATTTTACTTGTTTTACTTGCTACTTGAATATCCTTCATCCTGTTTTTAAGTACAGTTTCCAAATTTACAACATAAGGAGACTCTACCTGAACTTGTTTAAACCCCAAATTAACTAATTGTCCATGGAGTGTAATCTTTGTTTCTTCTCGTTCATTGGCAACAACAAGAGCATTCTCATTCCCTATGTTTTTGAGGCTATTTATAATTTCGTCCGAATCATTAAAAAGCGTGGCTTCCATTATTCCTTTCCAGGTATATTTTAGTTTATTACTTTTAATTACATCAACTATTTCTTTTAGAACTTCGACCGTTTTTTCATTGATCTCGGAGATATCAATTGTTGAGAATCGAACCTTGAAGTGATTCTCTACCAATCTTAGATTCTGAAAATATCCCAAAAAGAAATTAGCAAAGTCACTGAAATGTTTTTGATATGGGACTGACTGTTTAATAAATTTATTAGTATTGTCCCAAAATACTCTAAACTCAACCCCTCCAAAAAGATTTTCCATAAAGGAAAGTTCCAATATCTCCTGATTGATCTTTGAACAAACCTTATTGTGTTGATAGTCGAGATTAACACTTGAACCTTTATCTTTTAATTCTAATTTTAATATTAATACGGCAGATTTTAACTTACAATGGATTTCATAAAATGGATCATTGCCATAAATCTCTATTGGTAGATTCTCAAAATCAAAACCATTGTCAAATTTAATATCAATGTTTAACTTTTTTCTTGGAATACTTTTTAAAATTATTTTAACTGAATCATCTAAATATGGAATACCAATATCTCCAATTTTGAAATCTGAGGAACGTATATTTTTGCTATCAATTACAACTTGCCCAACATTCTTTCCAATTATGAAATCATTAAACTCATTATAGAACTGTCGTGTGCTTTCAACCGTAAAATTCAACCTTGACTTAACTGAATCATTAGCTCCCCTAAATGCTCCAGCTCTGAACTTATTATTAACAGGTTTTAAGTCGAATAAAACATCATGAGATAAAAGATACTTACTAAATGTGTCAGTAGACACAACTCCATCTTCATGATCTTTTATAATATTCTTGTTTAAATTTACCAGGAGCTCATCTATAAAAGTTTCGGCTTTTTTGTTGATATACGAAATTGCTTTGGCTTGTAATATATTTCGTTTTAAAGGAGGCAAACTAGGTGCCACAAGAAAGCATTCTTTGCGGTGTGATTGTAATTCCTCTGTTATTTTGTTGAAAATAACTTCAATATTGGGATCCTCAATATTGTATCCAAGAAATAAAATATTTTTTGTAATCAACCTTTCTTTCACTACTGTCCATAAATTATCGTTTTCAGTTCCTTCTTGAAAGAATCTATTATAATCTGAATTTGTAATAATTATACTTTCTGGAATTGATAAATCACCGTGGACTTTAAAAATTTGGGGAAGCTTATGATTTATATAAGATACCTTCTGCGGAGAAAAGATTACTTGTACATTTCCCTTGTAAGCTATTTCAAAAAGTGAATCATAATTTGTAGTAATTATTGTATTAAAATGTGGAATATTTGCAATCTTATCATGGTACTCTGTTGACTTAGGTAATTTTATTAGAAATTCTTCCTCCAATAATCTTATCAGTTCATTTCTACTACCCTGCTTTACTGAAACAAATTCCTCCGCTAATTTTGGTAAATCATGAGATTTTCTTACGTGTCGTTTCTCCGATTTTGACAATCGATGATATAATATATCTTTTAGTGTTTTCCCTGAAGGATATCCAGCATAGAG
>DASQBW010000738.1:0-11298 GCA_035635015.1 Draconibacterium sp.
GGGACAAAGACCACATGAAAATTGCAGTGATAAACCGTATGCGATAGTTTTCGGTACTTTGCCATAAAGGCAAAGTTATAAAATGCGTAGCAAAACATACATTACCATCGCCAAAGGCGAAGGTTTAATGCTCAAATAAAAGACGAATCTTGTTCAAGATTCGTCTTCAAGCTAAACTAAACTATTAAAATTTACGAAATATTAATCGAGAAGGAGATCGTATTCATGTGAAATTCCGTCGCTAACTAACTCTGCACCGTAGCTTCCGGCTTCTAATATCGACAAATCAAGTGCATGATTTACAGCAAAATCAGGCCCAAGCTTATCCGTATGCAATACCTCTCCTGTCTGATAATCATAAAAGAAAAGCCATACATCACTTTTTTCATAATTTAAATACGAGATATCCAAACGATCATTGTTTAAAGCAAAATAAGGTTCAAGTTCGTGCGCCTGACGTACCACTCATACATCTCCGTTTTTCACTTCAAGAGTTGTTTTATTCATCTCCTTATCCAACGATACAGTAAAGGTATATTCGCCATTGCTTAGGGCTGAAAAATCGTAGGTATTTACAACTGTTGTTGACGGTTCCTGTACCCTTTTATAGTAGATGATGTTATCATTCTCGTTACGAACTTCCATTTCAAAATGACTTTCTATTACATTTGAAACTTCTACTACTGCCTCTCCAACGTTACCCTCTGAAATATTTACCTTGAGATTACCCGATGCAATTACCGCTCCTGCTATAAATGCCAGAATTCCTGTTAAAAGAACATTGTTTAATTGTTTCATAACTTTCTTGTTTATTAATTGTTTTCAGTATCTACGACACGCAGCAATAAGGAAGGTTTAAGCAGAAATCACTATAGCCTATTTATCTACCTTTATTTGCTTATTTAGCAACACGTTAGACAGCTGTTAATAACATGTTAAAGTCGAAGGCTGAACAAAAGGTATCATTCTGATAAAAAAATAACCGCTTATAAGCTAAAGCGATCCACTTATACACCAGAAGCTACCGTTTAAACAATAAACCTCATTATTTTTTATTTAATTCTATCTTTGTTACAATGACTAAATACGATGCCATAATAATTGACGACGAAGCAAATGTGCGCGAGGCCTTAAAAATTATGCTTCAAACAAATTGCCCAGGCATTAACATCTGTGGATTAGCGAATTCAGCCGATCAAGGTCGGAAATTATTGGAAAAATGGGATGTTCAACTAATTTTTCTTGACATTTCGATGCCTGGAGAAAATGGATTTGAGTTTTTAGAAACGATTGCGAAAGAAGAATACGCGATCATATTTACCACGGCATACGAAGAATATGCATTAAGAGCCATAAAATCGAATGCCATAGACTACCTGCTAAAACCTATCGATCCGGAGGAGCTAAAGGATGCTGTAACAAAAGCGTCATCACATCTCGACCTACGCCAACAAAACGCAGAAGTTCAAAAGACCTATGGCGAATCATTAAATAATCTGGCATTGCAAGCCAATGATGGTTTTGAATATGCCTCAAAAATAACTGTTCTTGAAAAGTTTGGCTTTCATATCGTAGAAACAAAAAAGATTAAATACATCGAAGCCGACGGGAATTACAGTATACTGCACATGTCTGGCTTAGAAAAGATTGTATCGAGCAAACAAGTTGGTGAATTTGAAAAAGTTTTGGATCCTATGATTTTTGTTCGTATCCATAAGTCTACTTTGTTAAACATCAACTACCTAAAGGGCTTTTCAAGTTATGAGGGAAGTTTCGCTATCTTAGATGACAATACAAAATTGGTAATCTCACGTAGGAAATTCAACGAATTCAAAGTGGTCGTTGACCAGTATTCAAAATCAATCGATTAGTGAAAAAAAGGTTTTTTAAAATACTCTTGATTGTATTTGTTGCCCAAAATGTATTCGGACAAAAACCATTCATTACCAATCTTACAATCGCCGATGGTTTGCCTACTAACCGCAGTAATTGCGTACTTCAGGACAAAAACGGTTTTATGTGGTTTGGAACTGACGCCGGGGCAATACGTTATGATGGCACCAGTTTTAAACGCTTCACGACAAAAGACGGGCTCAGTTCAAATACTATATTCCGGATGAAAGAAGATTTGGAAGGAAGAATTTGGTTTTTGAATAATGACGGCACCGTAAACTATTACGCTAATAACCAAATATACAATGAATCGAATGCCCCATTTCTTGGGGAGATAAAAACAAACTTTTTTTATCACAATTTATTTCAGGATACCGATTCAACCATTTATTTCTACAACGGTGCCGGAGAAGTTTATGTGGTAAAAGGCAACCAATACATCGACTATACTTCCTCAGATCAGGAAGGAACAGTAATCTTCAATATTAACAAAGCCTCAAACAACCACCTGCTATTATGGGAAAGTAACAGGATTGTTGAAAAGGGCTCGACAGACACAGAGGTAGGTGTACACCCGCTTGACTTTTCAATCAGCAGTGCTATCCCGCTTTCGAATGGATTTACTTATGTGACTGATTTATCAGGGAACGTTCATTTGTTTCGCGATACGAAATTAATCGTAAGAGACTATATAAAAACAGATTCAAAACTGGTAAACGACATATTACTGGATAATGATTATTTGTGGATTTCAACCTTCGATAACGGTATTTATTGTTACAAAGATGATCGTTTAATTCTCCATGAAAGCCTTGATAAAATTCAAAACCTCGTAATAGATAAACAGAATAATATCTGGACCTGTTCGAATACATACGGTGTTTTTAAAATTAGTAACGACATCTTAAGGTACCAAAATATAGGTTCTGAGAAGTTTGACAATAAAGGAATCAGAGATATTGCGCCTTCTTCTAACGGAGATTATTTATGGCTTACCAACGGGAAATCGCTCTATGCATTGTTTGACGGAGAAGTATTTGACCGGAAAGTAACGCTCGAAGACAATATCCTTGATAACATCTATCATTTAAAAAATGATAATCTTCTAATGAACGGAACCAATACTCCACTTTATATCATTGAAAACATTAATGTCAACAATAAAGAACATACCATCACTTACGATGAGATGAAGAGCACTCCATATCATATTCGAAAATTTGTTGTTGACTCTACCGAATCATACGCTCATATTTATCTGAATGATGATTTGTCGGTTATAGAACTTAATAATAACTATCGCCGTCAAACCAGTGGAATTAATGCCTGGGGTAGGATTCGCAATATAGATTATAATCATAAAAACAACTTATTACTAAATGGAGAATTTAATTGCATAATCACGAATGGACAGGCATGGATCGATTCCACTTATGCTGAATTCGATGGTAAACGTATTTCCTCGATAGTTACTTTAAATAACAAAACCGAAGTATTATATATTGAAGACAAGGGAAAAAATGAACTTATTCTTAATAACGATGGTCATAAATATTTACTAATCGATGATCTTGACGATCAAATTGACCTTAAAATCCGGAACAAGTTTTATTACGATAATACATTGTTTCTTTTTTCGGTAAAAACAGTTTACTTTATTAACAATCCTTTAGCGATTCTAAAGGGAGAATCTGCAGAACTTAACCGCCTAAATCTCGAATTTAACAACATTAACGATCTGTATTGTCAGAAAGAGATATTATATGTTGCTTCTGACGATGGACTAACAATGATTCCGGTTAAAGAATGTGTAAACGCCACAACAACACCAACAAAACCATATTTTTCAAACGTATCGCTTAATGATGAGATTGTTGATTTAACTAAAGGGAAGATTACCTATAAAAACAAGGACCGGCTTAATATCGAATTTTCAAGCCTTAATTTTTCATCCTCACCTACCAACTACGCCTATATGCTTGAAGGTGTTAATAAAGAATGGATTACCGGAACTGAAAAACAGGTAGTGTACCTCAATCTTAAACCAGGCACTTATAATTTCAAACTTAAATCGAGAAAAAATATGGAAGCTTACAGCGAAGTCATTGAGCTCCCTGTTGTAGTAGTTCCAACTTTTTTTCAGTACCTGGCTACAAAAATTGCGATCGTTTTGTCATTACTGTTTTTAGGATTTCTGATGATTAGAAGTTACTACCGCCGCCAATTAGCCATACGAGAAAAAGACAACCAATTAGTTACCCTTGAGAACAGAGCTCTACAATCCATGATGAATCCACATTTCATTTTCAATTCATTAGGATCAATACAGAAATTTCTGCTTCAAAATAAAGCAGAAGAAGCAGGTACTTATCTTTCGAGATTTGCGCGATTAATTCGTCAAACAATGAATTCCATTAAATCAAATTCGGTTTTACTCGATGATGAAGTAGATCGATTACGCAATTACATTGAGTTGGAACAATTCAGAATGGAGAACCGTTTTGACTATAAAATCATATTGGATGAACGCCTTGAAGAAGATGACTATTACATTCCTTCAATGATTGTGCAACCGTTCGTTGAGAATGCGATCTGGCATGGAATTTCTCAACTGGAAGGTGACGGAAGAATTACTGTCCGATTCTATTATCTGGATGAAAGAAGTATTAAGATTGTTATTGAGGATAACGGAATTGGATTCGAAAAATCCAAAACATTTTCCAAATCAAAGAACCATCTTAATATGGCTTCAAACCTTACCAATAAAAGGATACAACTTATTGGAGATAAGTATCATGTAAAAACCCGCCTTTCCTGTGAAGAGCTTCTTCCCGGAGCACCTAATCCCGGAGCAAAAATCACCTTAATTGTTCCAATTGTGGAATAAGCAAAAACCGTTTATACATTAAACACTACCACTTATTTACCAGAGCCTACCGTTTATACATTTCCAAATTTTATTTCATTTCTTATTCTTAATATTGAATTGTAATTAACAACTGGTTCTTTTCATACTGTTTATATAACACATGAAGAAATTACCTCCCCACATTTCTTCCTTGTTGAAGCTTTAGATGTTAAACAATACCGCGGTTTTAACAATCGACAAACATTACTGTCCTTCACTGTCCCTGAAAGCAATACTAATAGTTAAAACAAAAAGCAAAACAAGGAATACAAAGCCAACCCAGTTCGCAGGGTTGGCTTTTTTCATGCCTGATTTTTAACCCGTCTCTTCGCTTTATTTTGCCGCTAGTTCATCATTTGAAATATCGTGAATTATGGTATTTTTAAAGATTGAACAATAAAAAACAAGAGATGCGTGATCAAACATTAGCAAAACTCTATACAGCAGTTTTTCATGATAATTGGAATGAACAAGCTTTTTCTGATTTTGGTGGGGATAACAGCACATATAAAGAAATAGCCACAACCATAAAATCTCTGCAGTTGTTTTACCATTTGGCAGGGCTACAGCGTGGAGATAAAATTGCGGTGCTTGGCCGGAATTCTTCGCATTGGGCCGCCACCTTTTTATCGGCCATTTCTGCGGGCTTGGTAATTGTTCCCATCTTGCCTGACTTTAATAACGAAAATACCAATCATATTATTAATCATTCTGAATCGAAAATAGTTATAGCTGCAGGCAACTTACTTGAAAAAGTAGATTTATCCGTTTCAGATCATCTGAAGGTAATAATTAAACTTGAAGATTATAGTTTTTATGCTGGTAAAGACAAAAATATTGAAAAGGAATTAAAAGATGGATTTAACCACTACCGTATCAATCAACTAAATAAAGAAGACTTTGCTTTTGAAGAATGGCAACCCGAAGAAATGTGTATCATCTCTTACACTTCGGGAACATCGGGTTTTACCAAGGGGGTTATGATTCCTGAAAGAAGTTTGGTTTCGAATATTATTTATGCACGGGAACACATGCCATTAAAGGCAGGTAACAAAATTGTTTCGTTTTTACCAATGGCACATGTTTACGGACTGTTATTCGAGTTTCTCTTTCCTGTTAGTGTTGGATGCCACATCACTTTCCTTAGCAAAATGCCGTCACCTGCAGTTATCACAAAAGCTTTTGGAGAGATAAAACCACACCTTATATTGTCGGTTCCTCTTGTAATTGAGAAGATTTATAAAAAGCGAATATTACCTGCTATTGAAAAACCGGCAATAAAGTTTCTACTTAAGGTTCCACTTTTGTCAAACCTTATATTAAAGCAAATCAGAAACAAAATGGTTGAAACTTTTGGCGGACACTTTTTCGAGATTGTTATTGGCGGAGCACCATTAAGTGCCGATGTGGAGAAATTCTTCAAAAAGATAAACTTCCCGTTTACTATTGGTTACGGAATGACCGAATGCGGACCGCTTATTAGTTACGAATCCTGGGATAAAACCATGCCTACTTCTGCCGGACGACTGGTTGATCGTATGGAGGTACGTATCGACTCTGAGGATCCACAAAATAAGGTAGGTGAAATTCAGGTTAAAGGAGTGAATGTAATGCTAGGGTATTTTAAGAATGAAAAGGAAACTGTTGCCGCTTTTACTGAAGATGGCTGGCTAAAAACCGGTGATCTTGGAGTAATAGACAACAACAACTTTATATACATTCGCGGTCGATCGAAAAACATGTTACTTGGCCCGTCAGGCCAAAATATTTATCCCGAAGAAATTGAAGCCAAACTATGCAACCAAAGTTATGTGGCCGAATGTGTAGTGGTTGAGCGTGAGCAGAAATTGGTTGCTTTGGTTTATCCCGATTTAGAATTGATGAAAGCTGACAATATCAATGAAAAAGATCTGGATATAATAATGGATGAAAACCTCAAAAAGATTAATTCTCAATTACCACGTTACGAAAATGTAAGCCGTATCGACCTGGTTAATGAGGAATTTGAAAAAACTCCAAAAAGAAATATTCGACGCTATAAATATGTATAAAACCCCGGCTGCCTTTGCCGGAGTTTTATCGAATATTTTTATACTTTTTGAAGCTTGTTGAGATGAACATCCATTTGAGGAAATGGAATAGTGATACCGGCCTCATCAAGTGCAATTTTACCGGCTTCATATACATCAAAATAAACTTGCCAGTAATCAGCAGGTTGAGAATAAGGCCTGACAGCCAGGTCGATAGAGCTCTCCCCTAATCCTTTTACACCAACAAACGGTGCCGGGTCTTTTAGTACTTTGGGATGGTTTTGGATAATATTCATCAATACTTCTTTGGCTTTTTTAATGTCCGAGTCGTAGGATATTCCAAAATCCATGTCTACCCTTATTACTCCTTCGGTTGTATAGTTTACAATATCGTTACTCGAAACCGCCGCATTGGGCAGAATTACAGTTTTATTTTCGGGGGTTAATAAGATGGTTACAAAAATATGAATCTCTTTAACCTTACCCAAGTGACCTTGAGAAACAATAAGATCTCCGACTTTAAACGGTTTAAAAATCAGGATCATTACTCCTCCGGCAAAATTCGACAAGGTCCCCTGCAAAGCCATTCCAACGGCCAATCCTGCAGCACCAAGTACAGCAATAAACGAAGTAGTTTCAAAACCTACCATTTTTGCAATGCTGATGAGCAGCATTACCTTTAACAGTATGTTTATAAGGCTACGCAAAAATCCACGCACCGAAACATTAATATCGCGCTTTTCCATAACCTTTGCAGTTCTGCGGGTAATAATTTTTATTACCCATAAACCGAGTATTAGTACAATGATAGCCGCAACCACTTTTATACCGTGTTTTACCAACAGTTCATAAGCCATCTCCAAATAATCTGAAAGTTGTTTATTCATAGTGTTAAAAGTTAAATTGATATTCAAGATAGACAAAAATAGTTCGATTGCCAAGTGCATTGTCGAGCACTTACTCACTAACAATTATCATAGTATTGATCTGGATGTGATTTTAGAAAATTCTAATGGCGCTAGATTAACATATTTCTTTTGCTCAGCGTAAAGAACTGTACCAATAGATAAACTCTTAAGCAGAAATAAATGCTTAAATAGCCCGGTTAAATTTTGTTAATGCTGTGCTATTTTGAAACAATCTATATACACAGCCGTAAAGTTTACTGACTTTGTATTCATAAGGGAACTTATAAATGTTGATTGATGGAATTTATACAAAGTTAAAAAGGTAATTAGTTGTTTGTCTTTCAAAAAGAAAGCGATGGAAGATCCATCGCTTTCTTTCTTATGCGCTAATTCTTGTTTCGGTAAAATGGCAAATTCGGATCCGTCCTGCCACGACCGCCGCTACGGGAGCCATCCCCAATCTCAAGCAGATAAACCAGCCCGGCACTAACCTGTGTTGTTAACGACAAACGTCTGTTGTACTTCAACAAATCAACTCCATCTTCTTGCGCATACGTAAAATTTGGGACACCATCTATAATTCCCGAATTAAGTACTGTGCAAGTTCCGTCAACCTGAAAAGTTAATCGATCATTTATCACATATTCAAAACCAATTCCTCCCCCAATATGAAAGGCAGGCCAGCTGTTTTGTTCGCTGTTTTTGGTACCCCTCGAATACAAGATATCCCATTCCAAATCCTCTTCACGTAAATCTTTATAGGTAAAATCTGTTTTTACAAAGGCCACCACTCCGGTAAGTTTTACAAAGGGAGTAAATACCTTTTCTTGCATAAAAAAGTACTTGTAATTGACAGCTAGATTAAATAATCGTGTGTTATAGGTAACTGGTGAAATAATAAACTCATTCTGATAATGGTTAAAATAAGGCGTCAAAAAGTAGTTAAACACAGGAGGATTGTCATTATAACCTTTCAAATGAGAATAATCGAGTTCAATGCCAAAATAGGTTTTTTGCGTAACCTGAAATAAAATTTCACCTTCCATACCAATTGATAACTGCGGCGTAAATCTATCGCTGCTGGTGGCAGGCGACGCTAACAAAGCATCGGGGTGAGGTACGTCAGAAGTTCCAAATTCGGAAATTAAAAGGCCCGAATTGACTGCCACCCGAAAACCGATGAGCTGTGCATTAACCTCTATCGCTCCCCATAAAATAAGTGCTGTTATAAAAATCGCTCTTCTAACATCCATCTCTTTGACTTTCAGCCATTAATTTAAGCCGTTTTTGTCAAATAATGAAACAAAATAAAGTAAATCTATTTCCTTTCTTTTACCTCGGAGGCATCAACTACCTTAAATAGCTTATCGGCACGGCGTGTAACGGTGTCAATAGGAACAGAAATTCGCTGTCCTTTTAATCCTTCTTCAACAGACTTTAAATCAAAACGTATTTCGTTAACTTTTGTTTGAAATACTCCTGTTGTAGGTCCGGTAATAATTAGCTCATCGCCTACCTTCAGGTTATTTGTTTCAAGTTTGAATTCAGCAACACCAATTTTTTTAAAATAATTGGTGCATTTACCAATATATAACTTACGTTTTGTTGCTCTTGATCCGTAGTTTTTACTCCATTCTCCCAAACGTTGCCCCAGGTAATAACCGTCCCAAAATCCACGATTGAATACCGTTTCCAAACGCTCGTTCCATTCGGCAACCTTTTCCTCGGTGAATGATTCGTCGAAATAGGCATCAACAGCCTCGCGGTAGCACTGAGCCACTGTTTTTACATACTCGGGAGAACGCGCACGCCCTTCAATTTTAAGTACAGAAACCCCCGCATCAAGAACCTTATTCAGAAAGTGAATGGTTTTTAAATCTTTGGGCGACATGATGTATTCATTGTCGATCTCAAGTTCTGCACCTGTTTCCTTATCAGTAACAGTATAAGCTCTGCGACAGGTTTGCAGGCAGGCACCACGGTTAGCCGAAGAATTCATTTCGTGCAGGCTTAGGTAACATTTACCGCTTGTTGCCATGCATAAAGCGCCATGAACAAACATTTCAATTTTTACCAGCTTACCGTTAGGCCCGGTAATGTTTTGTTGTTTTATCTGATCACTGATTTCCCAAACACGCCCAAGATTCATTTCGCGTGCAAGTACTACCACATCTGCAAAATTGGCATAAAACTTTACGGCTTCAGTATTGGTAATGTTTACCTGAGTTGAGATATGTACTTCAAGATTTATCGACCGGGCATATTGAATAACAGAAACATCGGCAGCAATAACGGCAGAAACACCGGCTTCTTTTGCGGCGTCAAGCACTCCATACATTTGATCCATCTCTCCGTCAAATATCTCAACATTTAAGGTAAGATAGGTTTTAACACGATTTGATGTTGCTATATGAACAATCTTCCGAAGATCGTCGAGCGTGAAATTATTGGCCGACCGCGACCGCATATTTAAATGTTCAACGCCAAAATAAACCGATCCGGCTCCCCCCTGGATGGCTGCCATTAACGATTCGTATGAACCTACGGGAGCCATTATTTCCACATCTCTTCTTTCCATTGCTAAACCAGTAATAGTTTTAAAAAATTGCGCTGCAAAGTTAAGATAATTTGGGAATTACAAATTGGCTCAAAATAAAGATACCCTCACTCTCTGTGAGGGTATCTCATTATGTAATTTAAACAAACCTTTCGCGTTTTTGCATATTAAAGAGCCCGTATAAAATAAACACAATAGTGCCTATCCCCATAAAAATACGGTTCTTTCGGATAATACCATCCCAGATTACTTCGTTGAGGTTATTTGGGATTTCAAACGGATTGAGAAAGATATCCCATTGTGTACCTTCCATAATCCCATCTCTTAGTATCATTAAAGCCACTCCAATAAGTACCATGGTTACCGCTGTTCCATTTCCGTTCTTGATAAGTGTAGAGAACATAAATGCCATAGAACCTAAAAAAACGATGGGATACATTAACTGGTACGACATCTCTATCAAGTTTACTTTGAAGAGTAAAATTGAAGCCAACTCTGAAAAAAGCAGAATAATAAGAAATACAAGTATGTAAATCATTAACAGGCGTACCAACCACACTTTGTACCTGTAATTTGGAATTCCGAACAATATCTCCAACATTCTGGAATCATCATCGTTTTGAATGCCAAAAACTGAAGGGTAAAAGATGAGCAGAATTCCCGGGAAAATGAGCAGCTCGTAAACTAACTCCTCCGACATTGCCTCTCCATCTATTACCACACGTATGGCAAAAAACAGAAAGAATGCCAGCGCTGTAATTAAAAACCAAATAAACCGATTGGCAAATATGATCCTTAAGTTATACCTGATCATTTTAGTCCAAACGAAAAGGCTGTTTTTTATATCTAATTTTGATCCCATAATACCTTATACAAAATCTTTTAACAAACACAAATATGCATCCTCTAAATGTGGCGAAACATTAACAGCATCGGCTGTCGGCTTTTCTTTGGCCAGACAACGTACTTTTATATTTTCGCCATCGCGCATGTGGTGAACAA
>DASQBW010000739.1:0-2583 GCA_035635015.1 Draconibacterium sp.
AAAAAAAACTTCTGAATAAATCTTACCTCGTAACTGCAGGACCTACCTACGAAAAAATTGATCCGGTTCGTTTTATTGGAAATTATTCATCGGGAAAAATGGGGTACTCCATTGCTGAAGAATTAGCTAAGCAAGGTGCAAGTGTTACTTTGGTTTCAGGACCGGTTTCAGTTTCTACAAATGAAACAGGAATTAAAGTAATTAAAGTTGAATCGGCAGAAGAAATGTATGCCGCATCTGTTGCTCTCTTTTCAGGTGTTGATGGCGCGATTATGTGTGCAGCAGTAGCCGATTTTTCGCCAGCTAAGAAAGAAAAAGTTAAGGCAAAAAGGGGTAAAAACAATTGGCAGTTAGAACTGAAACCTACAAAAGATATTGCCGCAGAACTGGGAGGAATGAAGACCAAAAAGCAACTTTTGGTTGGTTTTGCCCTTGAAACTAACAACGAAATTGCGAATGCGGAGAATAAACTTCAGAAAAAGAATCTGGATTTTATTGTGTTGAATTCTTTACAGGATAAAGGTGCCGGATTTGGAGTTGACACCAATAAGATTACTCTAATTGAGAAGGGCAATAAAAAAACAGAATTTGAGTTAAAAAGTAAGGCAGATGTGGCGAAAGATATCGTTGCAAAAATTATTGAACTGAATGCTTAGTATATGTTGAAACAAATTATAATAACACTTTTTTTACTGTTTTTTTTATTGGGTGAAGCAGTTGCTCAGGAACTCAGATGTAATGTAACCGTTACAGCCCGGAGTATCCAGGGTGCTAATCAAAACTTGTTTCGCACCATGCAATCCGATCTGTACGATTTTATGAATAATCGTAAATGGACAGAACATGTGTACAGTTACGATGAAAAAATCAGGTGCAATATTGTTATCAGGCTTGATGAACAGATTTCTGCCGACGAATTTAAAGGTTCTATTCAGGTTCAGCTTACGCGTCCGATTTTTAATTCAAGTTATACATCAACGGTATTGAATATTAAAGACAATGATTTTCATTGCAGGTACGTGGAGTTTCAGCCACTGGAATTTAACGAAACCTCCAATCGCGATAATTTAACCAATATTATGGCTTTTTACGCCTATGTTATTCTGGGCTTCGATTATGATACTTTTTCAGAAGAAGGAGGAACTGAATATTTTCAAAAGGCGCAAGCTATTGTTAATAACTCGCAGAATGCCAGAGAGCGTGGATGGAAAGCTTTTGAAAGTGAACATAACCGTTACTGGCTAATGGAGAATATATTAAATAAGTCATACGCCTCTTTTCGCACGTGCATGTACAATTACCATCGTAATGGTCTTGATTTAATGTCCGACAGGGTAGAAGAAGGCAGGGCAAACATTGCCGAAGCACTGCGCGATATTCAGGCGGTTTTCCGTCGCCGGCCGTCAACGTACATTGTTCAAATGTTTTTTGATGCAAAAGCTGATGAATTGGTAAACGTCTTCTCAAAATCATTTCCCGACGAACGCAACAGGGTAATGGCTATTTTGAATGAGGTTGATCCGTCAAATGGCCGGAAATATGAGAAAATTGCCGAGAATGAAGGCTTTTAGCAAACTTGAATAAAAAGTTTTCTTCCATTATCAACAGAACCGTGCCAGTGTGTATTCATTTTGGTTATTTTAGCTGAATAGAATTTATTATAGAACAGCTTTATTCACTATGCTATCCAGATTATCAATAACGAATTACGCACTTATAAGTAAATTGCAAGTTAATTTTCATGCCAACTTGAATACAGTTACGGGTGAAACAGGTGCAGGTAAATCAATTATTCTGGGAGCTCTGGGATTAATTTTAGGTAATAGGGCCGACCTTTCTGTGTTAAAGGAAAAGGATAAGAAATGTGTTGTAGAAGGTCAGTTTGAAGTTGGGAATTATCCACTTAACGATTTTTTTGATGAGCATGAACTGGATTATGATCCTCTAACCATTCTACGGCGTGAAATTACCCCGTCGGGAAGATCAAGAGCTTTTATAAACGATACACCGGTTAATCTGAATGTATTAAGAGAGCTCGCATTGCAATTGATAGATATACATTCGCAGCATCAGAACCTTGAGTTGAGCAACAAAAAATTTCAATTACAACTTATTGATGCAGTTGCCGGTTCGGAGGCACTCCTCGAGAAATATACCGCTGAATTTTTAGCTTTCAACAATACGAAATCCAAGCTTCAAGAGCTGAAACAGGTTGCCGAACAAGCAAAAGCCGAACTGGATTATTTTCAGTTTCAATACACACAACTGGAGGAGGCACGTTTAGAAGAGAATGAACAAGATGATTTGGAAACGGAGTTGGAACAACTTACGCATTCCGAAGATATAAAAAGTGCGCTTGCCGAGGCCGTATCACTGCTTGATAATGAACATTTTTCGGTGGTGCAGGCGGTGAGAGATAGTTACCGTGGCCTGGAAAAAGTAAGTGGTTTTTTAAAGGATGCGGAAGGATTTGCTGAACGGTTGCAAAGTGCCGCCATCGAATTAAATGATTTACAAGGCGAGTTGGAATTATTGGCTGAGCAGATTGAGTTTGACCCTGCCAGAATTGAAGAGGTTAATGAC
>DASQBW010000740.1:0-2546 GCA_035635015.1 Draconibacterium sp.
CGTTGTAAACTTAGCGGACGTCCGAAAGGATATATGCGCCAATTCGGTATCAGCAGGATTGATTTTAGGGAAATGGCCTCAAACGGTTTAATTCCCGGAGTTAAAAAGGCAAGTTGGTAATCGTTAAAAGAACTTGAAAAATGAGTAAAGTAACAGATCCAATAGCAGATTATCTGACAAGGGTAAGAAATGCAATTATGGCAAAACATCGTGTAGTTGACATCCCTGCTTCGAACGTAAAAAAAGAAATTACAAAATTGTTGAAAGACAAAGGTTATATCTTGAATTACAAATTCGAAGAAGGTGTTGGCGTGCAGGGTAACATTAAAATTGCATTGAAATACAATCCTGAAACAAAAATATCTGCAATAAAAGCGTTAGAACGCATTAGTAAACCAGGTTTGCGTCAGTACTGTGATTCAACAAGTATTCCACGCGTACTAAATGGTTTAGGCATAGCAATTATTTCTACCTCGAAAGGTGTAATTACCGATAAAGAAGCTCGCGAGCAAAAAGTAGGTGGAGAAGTATTATGTTACGTGTATTAATAGGGAGGAATAGTCATGTCAAGAATAGGAAAATTACCCATATCAATACCCGCAGGAGTTGAAGTAAAAGTTAACGACAATGTTGTTAGCGTTAAAGGTCCTCTGGGAGAATTGACTCAACAGATTGATCCGCTAATCGAGGTAGCTGTAGAAGATGCAACCATCGAAGTAAAAAGAAACGGCGAGTCAAAACCTGAAAAGTCGATGCACGGACTATACCGCTCTTTAATAAATAACATGGTGGAAGGCGTATCGAAAGGATACGAAATTAAAATGGAATTAGTGGGTGTAGGTTATCGTGCAGAAGTTTTGCCAGATAACGTACTCGACCTTGTATTAGGTTTTGCTCACCACACTTACCTACAACTTCCGGCCGAAGTAAAAGTAGAAGCTGTATCTGATAAACGAAGCACTCCAACCGTGACACTAAAAAGTCACGACAAACAATTAATTGGACAGGTAGCTGCAAAAATCAGATCATTCCGTAAACCTGAACCATACAAAGGAAAAGGTATTAAGTTTGTTGGCGAAGAATTGAGGCGTAAAGCTGGAAAAGCCGCTGCAAAATAATTTTTTAAAAGATTAATTATTATGGCATTAACAAAAGTTCAAAGGCGAACAAGAATAAAAAGTCGCGTACGCACAGTTGTTTCCGGCACAGCAGAACGTCCAAGATTAAGTGTTTACAGAAGTAACAAACAAATCTACGTTCAACTGATCGACGATCTGCAGGGAACCACTTTAGTAGCTGCTTCATCATCAGATAAAGGTATTGCTGATGCAAGCGGAACAAAAACTGAAAAAGCTGCAATGGTTGGTAAATCAGTTGCCGAAAAAGCATTGGCAGCCGGAATTACTGAAGTTGTATTCGACAGAGGTGGTAATTTATACCACGGAAGAGTTAAACAATTAGCTGACGCTGCCCGCGAAGGTGGCCTTAAATTCTAATACATTATGGCGAAAGTAAGTAATAAAGTAAAAACGAGCGACCTGGAATTAAAAGACAGGTTGGTAGCCATTAACCGTGTAACCAAAGTAACAAAAGGTGGACGTACATTCAGTTTCTCTGCTATTGTTGTAGTTGGTGACGAAAAAGGAATCGTAGGTTGGGGCCTTGGAAAAGCAAGTGAGGTAACTACCGCAATTGCTAAAGGTGTTGACGCAGCTAAAAAGAACCTGGTGAAAATTCCGGTAATTAATGGAACTATCCCGCACGAACAAGTTGCAAAATTTGGTGGTGCTAATATTCTTCTAAAACCTGCCTCATCAGGTACCGGAGTAAAAGCCGGTGGTGCGATGCGTGCAGTGTTGGAGAGTGTTGGTATTCACGATATTCTTGCAAAATCAAAAGGTTCATCAAATCCGCATAACCTGGTAAAAGCCACAATGGTTGCTTTAACCGAGTTAAGGGATGCTTATACAGTAGCTGAACACAGAGGCGTATCAGTAGAAAAAGTTTTTAAAGGATAACACAGTTATGGCTAAATTAAAAATAACACAAGTAAAAAGTGGTATCGGTTCAACAAAACGCCAAAAAGCAACGCTTGAGTCGTTAGGTTTGAAAAAACTAAACCAAACTGTTGTTCACGAAGCTACTCCTCAAATTGTGGGCATGGCCAACAAATTGAGACATTTACTGAGTATTGAAGAAGTTAAGTAATATTTCAAACTATTGAAATTATGAAACGGGTCTTGACTACTCGAGACCCGTTCCATCTTATTCAATTGAATATAAAAATATTTAATAAGATGAATTTAAATAACTTACAACCTGCAGAAGGATCGACTAAAACAACAAAACGAATTGGTCGTGGTCAGGGCTCAGGCCGTGGCGGCACATCAACTCGTGGACATAAAGGTCAAAAGTCGCGTTCAGGGTATTCCAGGAAAATCGGTTTCGAAGGTGGTCAGATGCCTTTGCAACGTGTTGTTCCTAAAATGGGATTCAAAAATATCAACCGTGTTGAATTCAAAGCAATCAACCTTGATGTATTAGAA
>DASQBW010000741.1:0-13824 GCA_035635015.1 Draconibacterium sp.
CTACTGATTTAGGCAGGCGGTACTTCTTTTCGAAATTCTCAGCACTAAACTCGCGATGAGCGTATTTGTATTCTTCTTTGCTTTCTTCAGCTTCTTTCTCCACTTTCACCGTTAAAATATTGTTGTGAACGTTCAACTGTAAATCTTCTTTCACAAATCCCGGCAACAAAATCTCAACTGTAAATTCTTTTTCAGTTTCGAAAACATTGGTTGCCGCCGAAACACCACATTTTTTCACATAGTTTTCGTGGTAATCGTTGCTAAGAAAATTGTTGAATAATTCATCAACTAATGATTTGTTTACGTTGTAATGTGGGTTTTGAAATCTTACTAAATTCATGACTCTTCCTCCTTATTGTTTTATTAATACTGTTTAAAAATTCTATTTCCATTTTCTGTATGCCATAAATCAATTCCCGTTCCAACAAGGAAAGGCTACTATTTTTGGCAAAAGGATCTAAAAATACAATGTCATATTGGCGCTTTTTGGAATTTTCAATGCCTTATTGACATTTTATATGGTTTTTTAGATGTGTTTTTTCTTGAAATTACTCCTCGAAATATTGTTACCTTTGCGCAAAATTTAGCCAAAATGCGAATTGACATCATATCTGTATTGCCCGAAATAATTGAAAGCCCGCTGAGCCATTCTATCATAAAAAGAGCACAGGACAAAGGTTTGGCAGAAATTCACATGCACAACTTAAGGGATTATTCGGAAGACAAACACCGGCGTGTGGATGATTATTCGTTTGGCAAGGGAGCAGGGATGGTTATGGCCATTCAACCTATCGAAAAAGCCATCGAGACTTTGAAAGCCCAGCGCGATTATGATGAGATTATTTTTACAACACCCGATGGTGGTTTATTTAATCAGCAGGAAGCAAATAGGCTCTCGCTGAAACAAAATATAATCATTCTTTGCGGTCATTATAAAGGCATTGATCAACGCATTCGTGATACATATATTACCAAAGAAATCTCGGTAGGTGATTATGTGCTCACGGGTGGCGAATTGGCAGCGGCAATTATTACCGATGCGGTTGTTCGCCTGTTGCCGGGAGTACTTTCAGATGAAACCTCTGCCCTTACTGATTCGTTTCAGGACCATCTGTTAAGTCCGCCGATTTATACGCGTCCGGCTGAATATAAAGGTTTAAAAGTGCCGGAAGTCCTGCGTAGCGGAAACGACAAATTGGTTGATGACTGGAAACACGAGCAAGCCGTTGAACGCACAAAAACCTTACGTCCGGACCTCTACAAAAAATATTTGGGAGAAGAATAATCTTTGGAATAACAACACACTAAAACCGTCGGCAAATACCACGATAAGCACAATATTCGCATTTTTTAGCATGTTCTGTTTGAATAAATTCATTGTCTTCTGAATAAATTTCCGCCAACAAGGCTGTTAATTCTGCTTCAAACTCTTCTGCTATTTCAGCAAAGAAGAACGTTTTATAATTTCTCTTTACAGCTGCCGAGAAATTTTCTGAGAACAAACCTCGCAAGTCATAAATAGCCGCCTGAATAGTTTCTGGATATTCTTCGTATGCTAAACCCCAGGAATAGATTAAAGCCTGTAAGATTTCTTTTTTAGGCTCTTTTGCATCACGAACAAACAACTCTTCAATTGTTTTAAAACCTTTTGCTTTTACATTTCCTGTTTTATAATCGAGTACTCGGGTAATTCCTTCTTTATAATCAACACGGTCTATTTTCCCTCCTACACCAATCGTTTTACCATTAACAACAATTTCGCGTTTATACTTTTGTTCCAGACTAACTACGGTAAACGGAGTCTGCTCCATATCTACCTTTAAAAGCTGCTTTATATATGTAATGGCATTCTCAAAAATTAGTAAGGTTTTACCATCCAACTTTATCTTATTCCTGAAAGGAGGCTTTTTATTCAGATAGTGAATGGCAATTTGCTTTGTTATCTCATTCTCAATCCAAACACGGTCTTTTAATACCTGCTCAATATTACTTTCCTCAACTACCCGGCCAACAAAAGGTTTATAGAGCTCTTCCAATGTATCGTGAAAAATGTTTCCAAAAACCACCCCGTCAATCTCCTCCTTCAATTCTTCGGGTTCTTTTAAACCAACCACGTAATTAAAATAAAATTTCAAACTGCAATTCAGGTAAGTATTTATTGCACTGGGCGATAGCGGATGATCATTGTTGTTATTTGCCAACAATTTAGCTACAATGTCTTTCGAACTTTTTATTCGGATTTCCGGAATCGGATCGTTTGAAAACACAAAATCAAGGTTCAGCATTTCAGGTTTATGTACCGAATCGTATTGTAGCTGGTAACCATAACGGCTAAGCTCTCCGGTGCCAATGCCCTCTTTTACTATACTATAAGTAGCTGAAATATTCTTGGCCCGCTGAATGAGGCGGTAGAAATAGTAGCCATACATCGCATCCTGCTCATCGATGCCGGGCAACCCAAATCCAACGCGAATATTAAATGGAATAAAAGATGGCGCGGTAAATTTACGTGGCCACTTATTTTCATTAAATCCAAGGATGATCAGGTTTTCAAAGTCGAGACAACGGGTTTCCAAAATTCCCATTACCTGCATGCCATTTAAAGGCTCGCCCTCAAAGGCCACCGAAACCTGTCCGAGGTATTGCGAAAACAGCCTGAAATAAACCGCCTCGCTAATTTCGCGCTGTTGTTTATGCAACACATCTTCTACCACAACTTTCAACTTTTCTATGGCCTGATAAATCGAATAAACCAGCTCTAATAACATCGAATTTTCGCTAGCGTTTTCTTTAAACTCCCTGTAAAACAAGGCCAATACTACTAAAAAATATGTACTGTAATCGCCTGTCTGCTCCGGCAATGAAAATATTTTTTTGTGCAGCGGCGAAAAATCAATTTCGGATAAATGCACATTTATTGCGTTGTCTCTTTTTAAGTTATTGATATAAGTTTTGCTCGATTCAGTTTCTGCCTCTCCTAAAAGCTGGTGATTCAACACATCGGTAACATAACGATGGTAGGCTACAAATCCATCTTTTTCCTTTCGCTTGTTTTTAAGCAAATTTACCAACAACATCAAAAAACCATAAACCACTGAATTTCGAACAGCATATCCCATGGTTACATTTACTTTATCGATTTGAGGAGGAATAGCACCAAGGGCCGAAAACAACAAACTCTCATCAGCAAGAACAATAGCGGTATTGTCAAATTTATTTTCGAAGGAATTTTTAGTTTCGTTCAGAAAATTCGGGATTTGTTGAGCCTGACCGTAAACCGATGGCACCGCAATCATTTCTATATTTTTTCGCTGGCTAAAAGAAGTTGTTTCCAATTCAAAATCTTCTGGTGGAGCAAACTCCTTTAAATTGGTGCGTAAAAAGTGGCCGGCTTCATTTTGAGAATCTTGAAGATAAGCCTCATCGTAATCCCATAAAAATTCAGCTTTCCCCAAACGATTAATGTGGTCAAAAAACTTTTTTTCGCAGGCATTTAAGGCGTTCAGTCCAACCACATAATACTTTTTATATGAAAAATTAGCAGATCCGTTTTCCAGATTCTCTGCCACATCGCGATCAATCATCCCGGGATAGGCCAATTGTTTTTCGTTTAATTGCTTTTTAAAATCGGCATAAACCGGATACAGCTTATCCCAAATTGTGATGTATTTTTCCTGAAATCCTTTTTTATCCACTACAGCCATACTTCCCCAAAACTGCTCCAAAGCTTTTTTTTGATCGGGAGTGAGGTAATCAAAAATCGAATCAATTTCTTTAAGGTCGGTAATATTTGTAAACAAGTCTTTGGCATTTACCAAGTAGCGATCAATATCGTTAAAATCGGCTAACAATATTTCGCCCCAAAAGTAAAACTCGTCAAAAGTTTCGGTGGTATTGGTGTGTTTACAAAATACATCGTATAACAAAGAGATCAGCTGTAGCTTCTCACCCTTTTGCAGTGTTGAGTTTGACGAGATCAACTCATTTACAGTTGTTGTTTTCGGGCCAATTACGGGGTTGTCAACAAGTTGCTGCAAATAATGTGTAAAAAATACTCCTGCCCTTCGGTTGGGAAAAACCAAACAAAGATCTTTAAGTTCGTTTTGATGTTTCCGATAAATATATTCAGCACATTGTGTAAGAAATCGTTCCATATCTGAGTTCAAAGTTCAAGCTCTAAAGTTCAGCGTTTAGTTTTAATAAACAAGAAATTATACACATAAAAATCACTTCAAGGCTAACGCACTGACAATATAGTCAATTGTGAATGCAGTGAAGCAATCTGTTTGTCTGTATTTATTTTAAACCTGACAATTGTGAAAAATTACAGAACGACTATTGTTTACCTCCATTAACAAGCAACCAAACGGTAAAAGCCATTTCTCCTAAAATACTAGGGATGGCTACTAAAGCCAGAAATATTCCTGCAACATCGGCATAGTTTGGTAGTAGAAAATGTGCCCCGGTATCTATCATGTACATAATTCCGGCTACCAGAAGAAATGCGGCAATCCATTTGGGCCGGGAGATAATTCTTGACAGTAAAATAAGGTGGGCACCAAAAAAGAACAAGCCAATCAGCCAGATGATTTCGAAGCTATTAACCTGGCGTAAGATTTCCTCACCCGAATCCGATTCCAATGTAAGTACAAGCGCAAAAACTGCAACAGCCATTATGGCCGCATGCATTAGCCGAAAATAAGTGCTCAAACGCGTAAGATTATGCTGACTATATAAACCAAAAAGTCCCCAGGCTACAACTACATCAAATACAACAGTTGTTAAAAAGGCTAAAATACCAAATCTAACAACCATGTGTTGTTGTAATACAGTTTCAAGCGGATTTTGCTTGAGCGACTCAAGTACAAAAAAGTTGGCAAAAATGGCTGCGAAAAAGATTATCAGATAACTGAAACCCGTATTAATCGCGAGTTTTCTGGAAGTCATATTATGTTTCTTAATTAATTAAATTGAATTTTACTAACTAAATAACCTTTTACATCAATCTTTTGTTTAATGCCATAAAAAAGGTTCCATCTGTTTAACACAAATGGAACCTAGTACTATTTGAATTGCGAACTATTTACTTTTTACACAAAGGATCAACCCCAATAGTCCCAATAAGCTCTTTTAAATATTGTTTTGATTCCACATGCTTGAGGCGCGCTTCGGCGGTTTTCAAACGACCATCAATGTCCATTTCTATTACCAAACCAGCATTCTTTTTGTTGGCTTTAAAATCTTCAAGATATCCGATTTGTTCCACAAGAAAAGCAATATCTTTATCTTGTTTCAGTTTCAAACGTGCATTATACCAATCACTTCTCAAAACCTCTTCCCTGTCGAAAAGCTTCCGTAATTCCGGATCGCTGATGTCTTTGCCTTCGTACTGGCCGTGAGCCATAATATGCAACAACACTTTAAGTGGCGGAATAGCGGCCTCAACGCTATCATCTTCAAAATAAGGCAATGCTGCGCGTTGCATCGCTTCGGTAATATTGTTAATACCGTCGACATATTCGTCCATACCCTGCAGCTCGGGTTTTAGCATTCGTTCGTTAAACACAGCCAATGGCTCGTCGAACAAACGGTTCATACAACGGAAAGCAAAATTTTCGGTAATTCGATATCCCAAACGACTTGCAAGAACCTTTTTCCCTTTGTATTCGAAATCCTCAAGTTTCTCCAAACACCCATTTTTAATCAGGTTTTTCGGATCACGGTCTTCGGGAACCAAACGTGCCCAAATTTCAGGAATAAGAATGCTGATATCGTGGTCGAAACGGTTTTCAGAACCAATATATCCGGCAGCAGAACTAAATCCCTGGTATTCAGTAAGAATGTACGACAACAACGCATTGTTCAGATCGGTGGTTGGCACCAACATGTTAAATGGCCCCTTAGTAAGCGCACCTTCAAGCCCTGCACCGGTTGTTGATGGCGATTTTCCTGTAATACTTGCAATAAAATCCATAAACAGTTCGGGCAACTCCTGGTAATGTATTGGATTGTACACTGCCAGTGGGCGAATGCCGGCATCTTTGTCCGCCGGATTATTTCTTCGTCCTGGCAGAACGGCATTTACAGGCCATACCACCGGATCTTTATCTTTTATCTTTCGATGTAAGCGCACACCAATTTCACCCAGGTATGCATCCTGTGTCTCGTTTTTAAAAATATTACGTTGCAGATAACGTGGATTTTTGGTTGGTTCGCCATCAACAATTCGCGGATGCGAAGGCGTTACAAAATAATTATGGCTTTTACTTTCTGCCACTTCTTTGATAAAATCCTTCACGGGGTCGGTATATTTTTCAAAGCTGATGGCGTTATCAACCAGGTCCTGTGCATTTTCGCGAGTAAGTGGTTCATAATTCGTAAGGAAGGTATTATTGTCAACAATTTCCTTTTCGGCTTCTTTATCATATCCCCTGATAACCGCTTCATCCGGACGTTGAAACAAGTAACTTTCACAATTTGCAACCAATTTAACACTGGGATTTTTATATTCCTTATTCAAATTTTTAAGCAAATTGGATGGCACAGTAATGGTTGCCGAGATATCATCCTCGGTTTGAATTTTCAACGACGGAACAAAGTCAGAACGCAACTTGTGCAGGTACCAGCGACTTTCTTCGTTAAAACCAATACGTACATAACTTGCCGTTATCGGGTTGTGTTTATAGCGTAAAACATTGCCAGGGCGGCCATTTACAATTTCTACATTAAACAACTCACGCCATTTTAAGCCCCGTTCTTCATTTCCTCGATAATGACGTTTTACAAAAAAGGCCAGAGTGCGCACATTTTCCGGAATTGCTTTTAAAAACTCATTATACTCGTCGTTGTACTGTTCAGATGGCGTTAAAAGTTTCACTGCAGAACCAAGCGTACGCTCTTTGCTTAAGAACGAACGCGACGGATCGGCATCAGGAAGCATATTTTTCCAACGGTTGGAGTAGTCTCTATTAATTACTTCATCAACCATATTTTCAACCATCTCCAGGTTCTCGATATAGAAATAACCAAACTTTATGGCATTTTGCATTGATTTTGAGATCTCCGATTTTCCACCACCCGAAACCGTGCTTGGTTTGTGGCAAAACATTCCCTCAGGGGCTGTATCAATTATTCGCCACATGGATTGCGTTGGGTGTTTTACCAACTGAAATTTATGGCCGGTTGGATGCACATAAATTTTCTCCGGCGAAAGTTTCAGGCTGCAATCTTTATTTTTATATTTCCAGTTTACCGAACTGTTTTCCACTTCAATATCGGCATTCTCAGGAATGTAAATTATATCCGGGTATTTTTTATCAATAGCATAATTTCCTTCCTGAATTTCAATTCTGTCACCCAAAAGTTTTTTGGCTTCATCGAACGAATAGGACTGGTCGAATTTTTTTGTAAAATTACCTCCAAACACGCTGTCGCTCATGTTCCCACGAGGAAATGCAATTGCACCTCCGGCGTGTTCTTCTTCCACCAACCCAAAGAGGTTAGCCGAGTAACTGATCTGGGTTTTTATCTCTTTTTTTGAATAACCGTAATAATTATCAGCAATTAAGGTCACCACTACTCCCCTCTCGTCGCGGCAAGTAATTTTAAAAGCAGATCCATCATTATAAAGTTCATTCTCATTTTTCCAACACATACCATCACGTTTCTGGCGCTCTGAAGCATCATCGTAATGTGGTAATCCAACATCTTTTTTCTTTAAATTTATGAGGTGTGGAGCCAAAATAATACAGCCGGTATGTCCTGTCCAGTGTTCCACATCAAGTGCAGCATCGTTTATTGCAAGGCCCGGATCGCCGGCATTCCCAAAAATTGTTTCTACAAAATCGAGGTTACTCACCAAACTTCCGGGCGCAAAAAAGCGTACCTCCATGCTCTTTTCGCTTATAATTCCGGGCACTTCGGGGCAAACAACAGGACGTAACAACAAGGAAACCATCACTTTTGCCTTTTCTTCCTGTGCTGAAGTAAACGGCAACAACATCAAATCGTCGGTAGGATTTACCGCAGCGTGTAAGAGGTGTGCGAAAGTAATTTTGGGCACTTCTTTTTTATCGGTAGGTACCGGAAGACCTCCCCTTACAATATGGAATGTACCTTTTGTTGTTCTTTTATCCTTTGCCGGGTTGTTAAGAATACCTTGTTTAAGCCGGTATGAACTCAGCAATTCGCTTTTAAATTCATTTCCGTTGGGTGGTAAACTTAACTCACGTGCCATCTTTTTTTGGTTTAATACCAATGTACTGTTTGGCAATCGATAAGATTTTTCAAACTCAAGTTCTTTGAGGTAATCATCTAAAAAATGCTGAATACGGGCATCTACCGGCGAATAGTGTTCGCTCAGTAGACGCGATTTTTCACGAAAGATATTTACGAGGCCTTCGGTTAATGCCTGAAATTTTGCATTGGCGTATTTTGTGTCCGAGTCTGAATCGTCAGAAAACGTAGGCTGCCCAAGTGAGGCTAACTGTAGGTTTATATACTGAATCATATCACGGCGGTCTCGTCTTCTTTGTTTTGAGGGCGCAGAACTTTTACTCATAATAATTAATTTACTAATCCTATCAACAAAAATACGGAAATGAAGTTTCTCCGATTCAATGAAATCTTTTATTAATATTAGAACAAGAATTCTTTATTGTTTTGGTAACTTATAGTTAAAGTCAGACCAATTTAGATTCCATTTAATTCCTGACCGGATATACGGTCTTTTCTGACTTATGTTACCATTATGATATGTATCATAAAATCTTTTTAATCGTATATTCTTTTCAAAAATACCTTTGTACATAATAACTAAAACGTACTGGCAGAATAAGCATACGCCTATAATTTTCTCTATTGAAAAAAACAGCACAATGCAGTTTCTTGCGATGCGGACATAACTAAAAATTAGACGAATGAAACAATTCAATTATTTAAAGAATTTAGCGGTAATTATTGCAGCCCTTTTTATTAGTGTACAGGCTTTAGCTACCGATGGCTATTTTAGTACAGGGTACGGAACAATAAACAAAGGACTTGCAGGCGCGGGTATTGCATTTTATCAGGGATCGCTGATTAACGGAAATCCTGCAGGAAATGTTTTTCTGGGAACTCAATACCAATTGGGTGTAAACTTTTTTAATCCAAACCGGAAATACACAGTTGCCGGAAATCCATCGATGATGGAAGGAACATTTGGATTAATGCCGGGGACCGTTAAAAGCGACAGTAAGCTATTTATCATTCCATCATTTGGTGCCAATTGGATGCTAAATGAAAGTTCAAGTATTTCGGCTTCCTTATTTGGTAATGGTGGTATGAATACAGATTATCCAACAGCTACGTTTCATGATCCTGTTGCAACCAGTACCGGTGTAAATCTGGCGCAGTTGTACGGAAATTTTACCTATTCGCAAAAACTGGGCGAAAAGCATAGCCTTGGCGTTACCGGTGTGCTTGCTTATCAGTATTTTGAAGCAGAAGGTCTAACAGCATTCGGAGGTTTTTCATCAAATCCGTCAGCCATTTCGGGAAATGGCAAAGACAGTGGTTTTGGTTACGGCTTTAAAATTGGGTACCTCGGTCAGCTTACCGATAATTTTTCTATTGGCCTTACTTATCAGTCAAAAGTTTGGATGAGTGAATTTGATGACTATTCAGGTTTATTTGCCGAGCAAGGCGATTTTGACATTCCATCAAGCTGGACAGTTGGATTCGCATGGGAAGTTGCAGAAGATTTTACCATTATGGGTGATGTAAAATCAATAATGTACAGCGATATAAAATCAATTGGTACTACCATGATGCCTAACCTGTACGAAGCAATGATGGGTGATCCAACAAAACTTCTTGGTGCAGAAGCAGGCCCTGGTTTTGGCTGGGATGACATAATGGTATATAAACTTGGTTTTAACTACGCCGGTGTTGATACATGGGAATTCCGTGCAGGACTATCGATTGGTGATAACCCTATTCAATCATCAGAAGTAATGTTTAATATTCTTGCACCGGGTGTAATTGAAAACCAGATCGCTCTTGGTTTTTCAAAAGAAGTTGGAAAATCGGGTAACCAATTCCACGTTGCTATGAATTATGCAATGAACAGCAATGTTGAAGGTCCTAACCCGCTTGATCCACCGTCAGGACAGACCATCGACATTGAAATGAATCAGTTCGAACTGGAACTTGGTTTCTCATTCTAACGAATACAATTTAGCATACTCCAAAAATATAGAAATAGTATAATTTCTGACCCGGGCTTTTGTCCGGGTTTTTTATTGCTTTTTCTTTTGAACTCTTCCCAGGTTTAACTGTAATTATTATTTTAACCGAAAATATTAATTTGAAAGAAATGAAGCTCATATCGTGGAATGTAAACGGAATTCGTGCCGTTACCAAAAAGAACTTTTTTGAAGATTTTAAACAATTGGATGCCGACATACTTTGTCTTCAGGAAACCAAAGCGCAGGATGATCAGGTTGCAGAAACACTGGCACCAATCAGTGATTATCATATTTATTCCAATTCGGCTGAAAAGAAAGGATACTCTGGTACAGCAATACTTTCGAAAACAGAACCGCTAAGCGATTCGCGCGATATGGGAATTGAAGTTCATGATACAGAAGGTCGCGTTTTGTGCCTCGAATATGAAAAGTTTTATTTGGTAAATGTATATGTGCCTAACTCGGGCAGCGAATTAAAACGGTTGGATTATCGCCAGAATTGGGACTTCGCATTCTTCAACTACCTAAAGAAACTGGAAGATACCAAGCCGGTTGTTGTGTGTGGCGATTTTAATGTTGCCCACCGCCCTATCGATTTGGCGCGGCCAAAACCAAACTACAACAAATCAGCCGGCTACATGCAGGAAGAAATTGATGGAATGGACCGTTTTACAAAGGGGGGACTGATTGATACTTTCCGTCACTTCTACCCCGAAGTTACCGATAAATATTCGTGGTGGAGTTACCGTGCCGGAGCTCGCGGAAAGAATGTAGGCTGGAGAATCGATTATTTCCTCGTTTCTGAAAGCTTTATTCCACAAGTACAAAAAGCATATATTTTAAACGAAGTTATGGGCTCCGACCATTGTCCGGTTGGTATTGAAATTGCCGATTAATAAATAATACATCATAAAAGTTTCAGCGGGTTAATTAAGGTTTTCCCGCTGTTTTTATGTAAAAACGATCTACTTTTGCATCTTAAACAGAATATATTGAATTTCGATCCACATAGTACCAATTTACCCATCGTTGATGTTATTGGCGAGGTAAAACAACACCTGCAAAAGGAAAATACTTTAATCGTTCACGCGCCTCCGGGAGCCGGAAAAAGTACCGTTATTCCACTTATTCTGCTTGAAGAAAGCTGGCTGAACGGGCAAAAGATTATTATGCTCGAGCCACGCCGACTGGCTGCACGAAGTATTGCCACAAGACTGGCCGAACTTTTAGGTGAACCGGTTGGCAAACGTGTTGGTTATCGCATTCGTTTCGACAATTGTGTTAGTGAATCCACGCAACTGGAAGTGGTTACCGAAGGAATTCTGACACGTATGTTGCAAAGTGATAATGCGTTGGAAGGTATTGGTATGGTAATTTTTGATGAGTTTCACGAACGGAGTCTTTTTGCCGATGTGGCGCTTGCTCTTTCACGCGAAGCACAGAAGATTTTGCGTCCCGATTTGCGGATAATGATTATGTCGGCCACACTAAATATGCCACAGCTTACGGAATTGCTTAAAGCACCGTCGGTGGTTAGTGAAGGACGTCAGTACCCGGTTGATATCCATTATGAAGGCGAAAATGATTTGAAGCTTCTTCCTGAATTAACCAGTCGTGTAATAACAAAAGTAGTTGAAAAGCACGATGGCGATATTTTGGTATTTCTGCCCGGCGAAGCTGAAATAAAAAATACAGAAACCATTTTACGAAGCAGACACAACGGAATTGCCATTCATCCGCTTTACGGGCAGTTGCCGCCACAAAAACAGTTTGCTGCAATTATGCCCAGTCGCGAAGGACGGCGAAAAATAATATTAGCCACATCCATCGCCGAAACCAGCCTGACGATTGAAGGAGTTAAAGTTGTGATTGACTGCGGCTTTAGCCGGACGCTTAAATTTAATCCCAACACCGGCCTGTCACGCCTCGAAACAGTTGAGATAACTTTAGATTCAGCCGATCAGAGAGCCGGACGTGCAGGCCGGCTTGGTCCCGGTGTTTGTTACCGCATGTGGACGAAAGCGACACATCATCGACTAAATAAACACCGCACACCAGAAATTGAAGAGGCCGATCTGGCATCGCTTGCATTGGAAATGGCCAAATGGGGCGTTGATGATATTAATAAACTTACCTGGTTAACTCCTCCTCCAAAAGGGCATGTTTTGCAGGCGAATGAATTGATTGAACAGCTGGATGCAATAGAGAACGGAAAAATTACAGAACATGGCAAAGCCATTCATCAGTTGCCCTGTCACCCGCGATTGGCACACATGCTTCTTCTGGCGCAAAAAGATGGCCTTACTGAACTGGCATGTGATATTGCCGCAATTTTAGAAGAACGCGATCCTTTAAACCGGGAAGCAGGAATCGACATTAATTTGCGCATTGATGCCTTACGCAGATATCGTAAAGGAAGTTTGAAAAATAAACGGTTAAAACATATTGCCAAAATATCGGCACAATACCGAAAAATGCTAAATGCTGGTGAAGACAATTCGTTTACAGATCCATTTGATACAGGACTACTACTGGCTTATGCTTATCCGGAACGTATTGCTCACGCAACTCCCGGCAATAATGCCCAGTTTAAATTGGCTAACGGGAATATCGCTGCTGCCGGGCACGAAGATGACCTTGCACACGAAGAATGGCTGTCCATCGCCAGTGTAAATGCACGTGATGGTGTTGGCCGCATCTTTTTAGCCTCACCACTAAATCCACGCGATCTGGCTCCGATGGTTAAAACCGTTGAATCCATAAACTGGGATACAAAAAGAGGTGGTTTTTCTGCCTTTTCAGAATTACGAATTGGCAGCATTATTCTTCAACAAAAACCATTACAGGATTACAATATTGACAAGAAAATAAAGGCTATTTCTGATGCCATAAAAAAAGAAGGTACGTGGCTGCTTAATTTTAATCCGGAAGTGGAACAGTGGCAAAACCGTATCACAAGTTTGAGGATATGGGATGCAACAAATAACTGGCCCAATGTAAGTACAAACCATCTTCTTGCTAACAATTACGAATGGATTTCGCCTTACCTTAACGCTATAAAAAAGCCGGAAGATCTGAAAAAAATCGACCTGAAGCAGGTCCTGCAAAATCATTTGCCTTACAATTTGCAGCAACTATTGGATAAGCTTGCACCGGAGCGGCTAAAAGTATCAAGTGGATCAAATATCAAACTTAAGTATGGATCGGGCGGCGAAGCACCGATTTTGGCGGTGCGCTTACAGGAAATATTTGGTTTGCTGGAAACACCAACCGTTAACAATGGAAATGTAAAAATTCTACTGCATCTTTTATCGCCGGGATTTAAACCTGTGCAGGTAACTGATGATTTGAACAGCTTCTGGACCAATACTTATTTCGAAGTAAAAAAGGAGTTGAAAGCACGTTATCCTAAACACTACTGGCCTGATGATCCGCTGGAGGCTGAGCCATTAAGGGGAGTTCGAAAAAAGAGACCAGGTAAAACTTAAGGCTGCTCAAATAATAAATTGAACAGCCTTAATATTCTAAATAAATGTTTTCTATAATCAATGATCGTCAATCCATCATTTTAGTACCGGTAAATACAAGATTAACAGGC
>DASQBW010000742.1:0-4394 GCA_035635015.1 Draconibacterium sp.
GTTTATGAATATGGATACTCGCTAAACAATACCATTGCACTTTCCGGAGGAAATGATTTTATGGGATGGTACGCATCGGCAACCAGCTCAAAAAACGACGGAGTTCTGCCCGGAGATGTTGATGTACTGGACAGAAACACCTTAACGTTTAAAGCAAATGGCGGAACGGACAAAACCAAAATTAATTTTGGGATGACCTACATTAACCGCGAGAATAAAACCATTCCAACCGGACAGGGTGATGATGCAGGAACAGGAGCTGTTATCTATTCGGATATACTTTACCAGCCGGTAAACCATTATTTGCCCGATTACCGCGATTACAATTATCGGTTTAACAACTTAGATAATTACTACAATGGTTATGCGCAAAACCCGTATTTCACGTTAAACGAAACCGGGGCAAAAGCCGATCAGAACCGGGTAATGGCAAACCTGAATATTACCCAGGATCTTTTGGAAGGATTAAGTGTTGGATTTACCGGTGGTGTTGATACCTACTCGCAGTTCTCGAAAGTGTACGGAGCTATTGCAAAAGTAACACCGGGTGCCAACAACGACGGAACAATAAATGACGTTGCCGGTGCAGTTAAAGAAGAAGCGAGATACAACACCCAGCTAAACAGCGATTTGATTGTTACCTACCAAAACGAAGTAAATGCTTTAGGTGGAAACCTTAAATACAACTTACTTGTGGGTAACAACATCAATCAACGTTCATTTAAACGCAACAACATCATTTCGAAAGGATTAGTTGTTCCGGGCTATTACAATGTTGGAAACATTAGCGGCTCCGCAGAAGTTTATACCAACGAATATAAACGCCGCCTGATTGGAGTTTATGGACAGTTAGGTTTGGAATTCAATGACTTCCTGTTTCTAAATCTTCAGGCACGTAACGACTGGTCATCAACACTGCCTATCGGAAATAATTCATTCTTTTATCCGGGAGCATCAATGGGTTTTGTTTTCACCGAGTTAATTTCTGAAAACAATATACTGCCTTACGGAAAAATACGCGTGAGTTACGCACATGCCGGAAACGATGCTGAACCATTTATGACCTCTGAAATTTACAGGCCTTCAATTTTGCGTGCCGGTGGTTTTGGCTACACCAATTATCCGGTTGGAGGTGTACCGGCCTACGAAAAATATCAACGTCTGGGAAATCCTAACCTAAAACCCGAAATCTCGAAAGAATTTGAAATTGGTACCGATTTAAGGTTCCTCTCGAACCGCATAGGAGTTGATTTTGCCTATTATAAGAAAACCACAACCGATTTGATTATGCTTGCCAATATCGCAGCATCAAGCGGTTACCGCGAGATTACATCCAATCTTGGACAAATCACCAACGACGGTATTGAATTGGCCTTAAACATTACACCGGTAAGAACAAACGACTTTACATGGGACTTTACGTATTTGTTTAACAAAGCAGACATGGTTCTTGATGAATTGTCGGAGGAACTTGGTGTTTCAGAATACCTGATAAACGACGCATACGAAACAGAATTTGTGGCAATACCCGGAGAACAGTTAGGTATGTACAGAATTCCTGATTACAAATATTCTCCTGACGGTAAAATTATTGTTGGCGACAACGGCTTGCCGGTTGAAGGAGACAAAATCCTGGTTGGCTCATCTGTTCCTGACTTCATGATGTCGTTTACAAATAACTTATCGTATAAAGGACTTAGATTTTCATTTCTTATCGATTATCAAAAAGGTGGTTTGATGTACTCTAACACAGCCGATGCAACTTATTGGTCGGGAAACAACGAACAGTCAACTACCAACGACAGAAGACCTTGGGTGATTCCAAATACCGTTACAGAAGTGAAAGACAGCGAAGGAAATGTTACAGGGTATGTCGAGAATTCAATCCCGGTAGTGGATAACTGGCATGATTATTATAATTCTAATACGAACAAGCCATTTGAAAGATCGAGGCTCATTTCCAGAACCTTTATCAAATTACGTGAGGTTTCACTCTCTTACAGGTTCAGTAATTCATTGCTCGACAAAACATTTCTGTCGTCGGTTAACGTTTCCTTCTTTGGCCGAAACCTGTTTTTATGGACACCTAAAAACAACAGTTATGTCGACCCGGAAACAACAACCTGGGACAACGACATTGAGGGACTATTTGGTGAGTTTAACGGAGCTCCTTCTGTTAGAACTTATGGAATGAAATTAGACTTAACCTTTTAAATATTGATAAGTATGAAAAAGTTAATTATAATATTAAGTGCTGTCCTGTTTTTATCATCGTGTGAAAACTTTCTGGACATTAATGAAAATCCAAACTACCCGGCAGATGTTTCGGATGAATTATTACTCACCTCTGCCGAGGCGGCAATCACCAATATTTATTGCGCCGATTGGGGATTGATCGGGTCGTTCTGGTCGCAACACTGGGCACAGAACAATACCTCATCTCAGTATAAAATTTACGAATCTTATGCCATTAGCAGCAATACAAATGTAATTGAACGCTCTTACCGGTCGATGTTTATGGACGGACTGAGTGACAATGAAATTTTTATGCAAAAGGTTCAGGAAAACGAAAACTGGGGAGCCTATCTTATGGGCGCAGTAATTAAAGCTTACGGATTTCAGTACTTGGTTGACTTATACGGCAATGTGCCTTATTCCGAAGCATTTTTGGGATTGGAAAAGCTGAACCCGATAATTGATAATGGTGAAAACATATATGCTGATATTTATGACTTAATCACCGATGCTTTAGATAAAGATTATTCATCGTACGTTCCCGAGTTATACGAAACTAACGACATCATTTTTGAGGGTCATCTCGAAGACTGGGAAGCATTTGCAAATTCATTGCGCTTACGAATTCTGTTGCGTCAGTACGATGCCAACTCATCATTTGCGCAACAGGAAATTGCAAGCATACTCACCGATATGGAAGCAGAAAATATTTATTTGCTCGATAAAGATGTTATGGTCGATAATTTTGAAGATGCTGACAGTAAATCAAATCCATTGTACGAAACCGATCAACGTCAGTTAAATACAACCAATAATATTAAAGCGTGTGTTACTTTCACTTCTTATCTTGAAGCCAACAGCGATACTCGACTTGAAGAGTTGTTTACTCCTGTAGATGGCAATTATTTCGGTCTTGTTCCTGGATCGTACAATGTTCCTTCTACCGAGTTTGAAGCGCCAAAATTAATTGCTTCTCCGGTTATAGAACCAACTATGCCTGTATACTGGATGACTTATGCCGAGTCTGAATTATTGATAGCTGAAGCCTATTTGCGAATGGGCAACACCGAAAAGGCGCAAACGCATTACGAAAATGGTGTAAGCGAATCATTTTCGCGTATGGGAGCAGATATTGGCGAACTTTTAAGTGGTGCTTATGCTTTTCCAAGCACAGGATTCGAAGATCAGCTAAAAGCCATTATCATGCAAAAATGGATAGACGCTGCTGAAGGTGGACGTGGAATTGAATCGCACATCGAACGTGTAAGAACAGGTTATCCTGCAGAATCGGCAATCAGCGACGAAATTGACGAAGGTTACATTGCGCCCGACAACTACATTCCGGGAACATTAATCTACAGCAAAAAAGGAACCAGCAGCGGAATACTTCCCCGAAGATTTCCTTATGCCGACAGCGAGGTTAACTTTAACTCGAATGCCGCTGAATATAAAGCACTCGCTGATGCTGATGTTATTTTACAAAAAGTATGGTGGAAAAATTAAAACAAATGAAAATGAAATTAGTAAAATATTCAATCATTTTTATAGCTGCAGTTTTCCTGCTTGCCTCGTGCGAGAAAGATTACGAAAGCTACATCTCGGAAACACCGGCTCCGATAATGGAATTATATGGTAGCAACCCTTTGGTATTATTTAAGGGAACACCATACGAAGAACCGGGAATGTTTGCGATAGAGATTGCAAATGGCGATACAACAGAATTGGAGTATGAAGTATTAAACGAAGTAAACGTTGATGTTAACGGATCATATAAATTACAGTATAAAGTAACAAATTCCGAAGGATACAACTTTTACATTAACAGACAAGTAAACATTGTAAGTTTTACGGGCTACGATGTATTTGAAATACCTTCGGGCGATTACGACGGAATACGTGTAAACAGAAATGCCGGTGGTGTGGTGCAGATTAACAAACTGGCTCCCGGAGTTTACCAAATCAGCGACTTACTTGCCGGTTATTACGACCAGTATGTTGGTTACGGCCCTGCAACTGCCGGCCCCGGTATTCTTGTTATTGATGAGAACGGTGAAATAAGATCGGAGTTGGGAAATACCGCTGCCTGGGGTGGAGTTACCGGACAGGGCTTCGTTTTCAATACCGAGACCAATGTAATGACTTACACCATTGTATTTGAC
>DASQBW010000743.1:0-19956 GCA_035635015.1 Draconibacterium sp.
GTGCCAAAGTTAATAAAATTGTTATTCTGATTTTTTTTGATACAAAACAGAAGATTAAAGAAATTTACGATTCCGGTTCTTCACTAAACTTAAATGTTTTGTACAGGTAGCCCATTGCCGGGAAAATGATTAATACACCAACTATTAATGCAATTAACAAGAACATTTGCACCTGTTGTGGTGCTTTAGCGGCTTGTATTGTAATATCGTGGCCGCTGTTTGTTTTCACTAACACAGGAAACTGAATGGCAAACCATCCAGCAATAATGAAAAAGGTTTGTATGCCTGCCGTTATGCGCAGCCAGTTGCCTTTATTTTTATTCAGAAAATACCAGAATGCTGGTAATGCCAGCGTGGCTAAAACAATACAAGTAACACTTATCGGCGAGTTTATAAAGTCTTTCAGCAACGAATGACCTGCGACTTTTGCAGTCGCAAAAACTATAGATCCCATAATAACCAGCGCTATCAGCAGCCGTTTGGTCATGCGTGTAAAATAAACAATGTAATCTTTGTTTTCGATTTCGCTAACGGTAAAAATACCCGCCAGAAAGGCAAACAACAAGACCATAAACAAGCCAATACTCACCGAAAACCAGTTTAGCCACGGGTGGATGTAAACGGTATAAAAGCCAAATTGGTAATCCATCGAAATCTCACCCAGAATTAGGCCTCCAACAGTGACCCCCAAAAAGAAGGTCGTGAATACGCTGGAATAGCGAAATATGGCTGAATAAATTGCTTTCGGACGTTCTTCATCAATGTCGTAGTGTCTGAATGTAAATGCCGATCCGCGGGCGATAATGCCCAGTAATACCAATAGTACTGGAATATGCAATGTTGTAAGAATAGTAGAATACACCAACGGGAATCCCACAAACAGAATTACAACCACCAAAATCAGCCACACATGGTTAGCCTCCCAAACCGGAGCGATAGCACGCGAGACAATTTTTGACGCTTTACCTCTTGACAGTAATTCCAGAATCCCGCCACCAAAATCGGCGCCGCCCAGTAAAACATAAAGCAGTAAACAAATAACCAGAATGATGAGATTAGCTTCAGCCATTTTTCAGATATTTTGATTGTAATAGTTGTATTTGGCGGCTTAACAACCAGGTAACTACAAAAGTTAATATCACATAAACCGCTGTAATCGTATAAAAAGTATACTGAATTCCTGGCATTGGAGTGAGTGAATCTTTTGTTTTCATAATGCCGTAAATAATCCAGGGCTGGCGACCTACCTCAGTAACAATCCAGCCTGCTTCAACAGCAATAAAACCGAGCGGTGTAGCTATGGCCAGCATACTTAGCCACCATTTCTTTTCAAACCAGTATTTCCATTTGAAAGTACCGACAACAAACAGTGTGGCAATCAGCATTAAAAACATTCCGATACCGACCATCAGTTGAAATGAATAGTGGGTGATTGGTACCGGCGGCCATTCTTCTTCCGGAAACTCTTCCAGTCCTTTTACTTCTGCATTAAAATCGCCGTGCGCTAAAAAACTTAAGAATCCGGGTAGTTTGATGGCATATTTTATCTCTCGGTTTTCAACATCGGGAATGCCACCAATAACAAGAGGTGCTTTTTTCTGTGTTTCAAAATGCGACTCGAAAGCAGCGAGTTTGGCTGGTTGTAATTTAGCTACATTTTTAGCTGCCAGGTCGCCACTTAAAGGTTGCAATACTGCTGCCACTGATGCAAAAGCCAGGGCAATGGTAATCGCTTTGGCGTGAATCTCAAGTTTGTTTTTCATATACAAAATTGCATGCACACCGGCCACAGCAAAACCGGTTGCTGAAAAAGCGGCAATGGTCATGTGGTGCGCCTGTGAAAACCAGGCTTTGTTGAACATGGCTTTTACCGGATCAATGTTAAAGGCTTGTCCGTTTATCCAGTCGAAACCCGCCGGAGCATTCATCCATGCATTGGCCGACACCACAAATATTCCCGATAGTACGCCTGAAATTCCTACAACCATTCCGGTATAGAGGTGAACCCTTTTGTTCAGGCGATTCCAGCCGTAAAGGAATAATCCAAGGGCAATTGCTTCCACAAAAAATGCCGTTCCCTCCCACGAAAAAGGCATCCCAAAAATAGGTCCGGCATGTTCCATAAATGTGGGCCATAACATGCCCAGTTCAAACGATAGAACCGTACCGGAAACCGCACCAACTGCAAAGAATATCGCAACTCCTTTTGCCCAGGCCTTGGCCAGATCGAGATAAACCGGATTGTTGGTTTTTAGCCACTTCCATTCGGCTACAAACATAAACCAGGGCATTACCATTCCAATGCAGGCGAATACGATGTGAAATCCTAATGAAACGGCCATTTGCATTCTGGCGGCCATAAATTCATTCATGTTTTATACTATTTTTCTGTTTTTATTGTATGCCATTTCTAACAACAATTACCCGTTGTGGTTTGCGGTTTATTCCAGTTTTTTTTATTCCACATAAGCAATCCTTCTTAAAATATTGATTGATTGACCTGTAGAAGAAATTGTTATAACAATTGTTGTGCTAATTTAGAAAATATAATTGTTTAATAGCAGTAATTTGGAGAGTTTTTAATAAACGAAAGTTTATTATAGAAAAGAACCTATTTAAACATTCGTGGCATCAGGTGAAAGGCCAGCTTACCACTGCGGGTTTCAATTTGTTCCCATGTATTTACATCGAAATTGATACCAACGGTCGATGTGGTTGGCATGTCGTTATAAAATTCATCGAGCAGATTGCAAACGTAGTAGTAAAATCCCGGATTGTGGCCAAAAAAGAATACGGTTGAGGCCGAAGGAGGAAGTTTCTTTATCAATTCCAGAAATTCGTTGGTTGTCAGACCGTCGTATATATCTTCAATTTCAATAATCCGCTTTTGATCGAAGTCGAGATGTTCTGCAAAAATTATGGCTGTTTTTATGGCTCGTTTTGCCGGACTTGAGATCATCGCATCAGGAAGGATGCCTCTTTTTTTTAGTTCCTGGCACACAATTTTCGCATCATTTTTACCTCTTTCGCGCAAATCTCGTGTGAAATCATCTTCGTACCCGTAAGGTACAGCTTTGCCATGTCGTACGATTACTACTTGTTTCATCTGAAATTGATTTTATTGGGTTACTGTCTTGTGCTTCTCTGTTTTGTTGTTGCTTGTGCTAATTTTCAACTTGTTATATGGCACGCGGACTATACTGTCAATTTAATGTTGAATAAATGATTTATGTTTTTACTACCCGTGTTAAACAAATTTAGTTTAATTTATGCTCAATAGTATAAGAGATATTCCTGTTGTATAACAAATCGTTTGAATGTTTTTAATTTTTTGTTGAGAAATGTGTAGTAGTAAGGCAAGGCCATTAACGTATTTTTCCCGACAGTTTTAATTTTAATTTGACAGTTGCAAATGAAACGAATTGGTTTATTATCAGATACACACGGATTTATACATCCGCGTATTTTCAGTTTCTTCAACAATGTTGATGAAATATGGCATGCCGGCGATTTTGGAAATATTGAAACGGCAGATAATCTGGCTCATTTTAAACCATTGCGTGGTGTTTATGGTAATATCGATGGCCAGGATGTGCGGGTGGTTCATCCCATTCACCAGCGTTTTAAATGCGAGGATGTTGATGTTTGGATGACACACATCGGAGGTTATCCGGGGCGTTATGAGCGCCATGTAAAACCAGAAATTTATACCCATCCTCCCGATCTTTTTATCAGCGGGCACTCTCATATTTTAAAAGTGATTTACGACAAAAAGCTTAATTTTTTACACATAAATCCTGGTGCGGCAGGTTACAAAGGTTTTCATAAAGTTTGTACCGCATTGCGTTTTGTAATTGAAGGAAAAAATATCAGGGATATGGAAATCTGGGAATTACCACGACATGAAGCTGTTCCGCACATATAATCTGTGCCGATTATTCCGGATGTTTTAACTCAAATAACTCTTTCCAAAGTCGTTTAAATTCGTCGTTGTATTGCTGAACAATTTCGTATTTAGTAGTAGCCACCAGATTTTCCTGGTTGTGTTTGGTGGCTGTATAGGTCCAGTTAAAGCTGCCGGTTATCGCAATTTTATTATCGATAATACCAAATTTATTGTGCATGTGGTAATGCGAATGATCAGTCTTTACCGGAATCCCGGCCTGGGCAAGTTGAGTGATTTCAGAGCCATTATCCTCCATTTTTTCATCGTCAGTGATGATGCGCACTTTTACACCGCGTTTATGGCAGGCTATTATTCTTTTTGCAAGTTCGTTGTCAGTAATGGTAAAAATGCACAGGTCAACCGTTTCGTTTGCGTGGTTGAGTAGCTGCTTAATTTCATCTTTTATCTCGTGACCCGGACTAAAAAACACCCGGTTGAAGTGAAAAGCGTGGCGATTAATAAGTGTGATACAATTCTGTAGCCAGGAAATTACATTATAATGACCAGAGGTTTCAAATTGCTTGCCCTTTTCAATGAGCATTGTTTTTAGCTGTTCTCTTTCACGACGATTCAATTTTTTTAATCTGCCGGTTATCGATTTTGGTACCTCGTTCTCAACCAACGAATCGCAACGCTTCACAAAGTAATTATAAAGGTCTTGCATAGATTTAAGTTAAATGTAAAAAGGCAGAAGTTGAACGATACAATTTTGCAGTTTAGCAAATTCATAAGTTTCATCAATCTGGTTTTATAAACGAATGTGCTACCCAATTATTCTTTTCTACAAACCCGGTATCTTTTAATCCCAACTCTTCTGCCTTGTCCTTAATATCCTGAATATCTTCGGTGTAAAAACCACTCATTATAAGTGTCCCACCATCGTTTAAAACTGCATGATAACTCTCCATGTCATTTAACAAAACGTTTTTATGGATGTTGGCAAAAATCAGGTCGTATTTTTCGTTACCAAGAAGACTCGCATCGCCAAGCCTGGCTTCAATATTTGTGATCTTATTCAGCGCTGCATTTTCGCAAGTTCCTTCGTATGACCACTTATCAATGTCGATAGCCATTATTTTTTTGGCACCTTTCAAGGATGCGAGAATACTGAGAATTCCTGTTCCGCAGCCCATGTCAAGTACAGATTTTCCTATGAGATTGTTTTGCAGAATCGATTCAATAATTGTGGCTGTTGTTTCATGGTTCCCGGTTCCGAAAGCCATATTTGGCTCAATAACAATTTCGTATTTTGCTTCCGGAAATTCGGTGTGGAAAGGTGCCCTAATCATACATTCGCCACCAATAACCAATGGTTTAAAGTAATTCTTCTCCCATTCTTCGTTCCAGTTTTGGTCGGGAATTAGCTCCGAGTCAACATCAAATGAAAAATCAGCAGAGAAGGTTTCGAGAACCGTGTTCAGGCTTTCTTCCAAATAGTTGGCTGCCGGAATAAAAGCCTCAAATCCGGTTTCTGTTTCTACAAAACTATCGAAGCCGGTTTCTGCCAGTTGAGCACTTAAAATATCGCGTAACCACTCCTGGAAAGGCGTGATTTGTACACTCACTTTTTGATAATCCATTTATTTTGTATTTGCCGCGAAGGTATAAAAAAACAGCCATTGCAGTTTTTAAAAATCGAAGAGGTATTTTATTAATATTGATTATCCGTTCTATGTCATAACTAATATTTAGCACGTCATGCTGAACTTGTTTCAGTATCTCTCTCATCGAATAATCAGCTATTTGCAAGAAAGACCCTGAAGCAAGTTCAGGGTGACGTTCTGATTGTGACTAATTGCGGACATTCAAATTATTAATTGTAAAATTTATTTGGGAAAATATTTACGGCAATAAAACCGAATATTCCTGTTACTGCAATTATTAGGAGGTCTGTAATTTGACTTTTCATTTCTGCCTTGCGTTTTTTTAGAAATAAGAGATGAATAACCATTAAAATGAGACTTAAATATAGCCAGTAAAAAGAGGAGTAAAATGTTCCCAAGAGGTGTATAAAATTGGAATCTTCATCGTTTAAGTTTAATTCGAGAGGAAACAGCATTTGGGCTATTTTACCTTCTGTTCTTTCATCGCGGGTAAGCCAGGTTTCGTTGTACTCATTTACATAGTTAAAATCTTTGTCTAAAACCGTATTGGTAATAAAACCATCGCCCAGGCTGGTTACCTGGTAGTTAAAAAGGTCGCCTGAAATTCTAACTTCATTTAACTCAGGACGAACATTTTTCACTTCAAGCTTTTGTAACAGGTAGTCGTATTGCGTTAAAACATACATTTCATGGTTGTTTGAAAAAAGGTAAGCATAATAGAGCTTATCGTTAAAATCGACACAGGCAATATGTTTAAATATTAATCCTTCGGGTAAATCTACCTTTCGGATAAAAGGTTTTCCCATCGTCATTTTTACATGGAAAAGCTGATCGGTACTATCGATAATCAAATAACCTTCGTCGCAACTTTTTCGGGCTGTTGTTATTCCGTTTATAGATTTGGCCGGGAATTGAAAGCCGCGTTGATACAAAACTGCCGAAAACATCCGGCTTTTTTCTTCCAGAATTTTATTTGTTTGGGCATCAATAAATTCCATTCGCCAGGTAATTCGGAAAAAGTCATCGGGCATTGAAAGGTTAGCACGACCCGACTCCGATTCAAATAATGGGAATAATGTTGGTTTTGGTGTGTCAATATCTTCAGGACTGACTCTTATAAATGAACGATTTCGCCTCACCTCCTGTAAAATAATCTCTTCACCATTTATGGAGTCCGGCATTTTACCTGTTAATGTAAGTTGTCTGTTGTAATTCAGTGGTAGTTTTGCTTCGAACTGACTTCGTGTAATTTCTTCTCTTTTCGAGTTGGTAATTATCCTTCCTTCAGCAGGGCGAATCATGTAAAAGTCGCCATCAACACAACTGAAAAAAATGCTGGGTGGCCGGATCGGCTGTTCAAAAGTAATCCAATATAAGCGGGGCAGCGCAACGGCCAGGCTAAAAATGGCAATAAGAACTAATATATATCGGCTAAATTTTACCATTTTACATTTCTCCTTTTCTTAAGCGATACCCCGAAAACAACAATGAGAAACTGCTGAATAATACAAGAATGATCAGGTACGGAATAACAGGTGAATAAGCAGCTGTTGGTGCATTTTGTAAATACAGCGGAAGAAATAAAACCGTTATTGTAAGGTATAAAATTCGGTATTTCCAAATAGGTTCGAGCACTATTAATGCAGCAAGGTTGTAACATGTTAATCCGGCAAGATACCAGGGCAGTATGCTAACTATGGCAGGAACATAAATATCAGACGGGAAATAAACCATACTAAGTGCTAAAAAAAGTACAAATTGGACGAGATAACTTAGTAAAAGTGTTGCAGCACCAAAAAGCCAGATGTTTAATAAGGTCTTATTCTCGTTAACCGGTAAATGAAAAGTCAGCTTTATTCGTTTGTTAACAGTTTCGGGAAAATATTGTGCTAATGCAATTGAAAGGGCTCCTGCCACAGGAAGAAATTTTAGTAAAGCGAAATATTGCATGCCCATAAACAGGGCATTGTACCAGTATCCGTTTGGAGAACTGAAGGAGATGTCGTGGTGAATACGAATAAAGATATAGATTACGGTTAGTACCCCTAATCCTGCATAGATGAGTAAGAACCATCTTATTTTCAGCCATTCCTTATAAATAATTCCTTTCCACATTTGTTTAATATTTTCCGGTTAATCCAATAAATGCATCTTCCAGATCCATTTCAATTTTCTGAAAGTTTTTATAGCTTATCCCATTGGACTTTAGAAAGTTCAAAACCATTGTTTCCGTTTCGTAAGTGTAAAGCTCAATTTTGTTATTTACTTTTTCGAAGTTGGCCACAAACTTTTCGCCCGACAGATCGATAGAAGCATCTTCTACCTCAAAATAGAATTGGTTGAATTTGCTCATGAACTCATTTAGATCGCTTTGTGCCAGCACGCGGTTGAAGTCCATAATAAGTACATCGTCAATAAGCCGCTCCATGTCCTGAATGATATGCGAGGTTGTAAATATTGTCTTACTTTTTGCTTTGGCATATTCGCGCAGGTAGTCGATAAACAGGCGACGGTAACCCGGATCAAGTCCCATTGAAAAGTCATCGAGAATAAGCAGGTCGGGATCCTGGGCAAGAATCAAGCCCAGTGCCACCTGCGAGCGCTGGCCGCACGACATGGTTGAGATCTTTTGGTTTTGCGCCACTTTTAATTTCGACATGAGTTGCCAGTATGGTTCATTGTTCCATTTCGGATAGAATTTTGAATAGAATTTTTCGATCTGGTGAATATTCATAAACGCATATTGAATGTGCCCTTCGATTAGAAAACCAATCCTCGCTTTGTTTGCCGGAGTGAGCCGTTGGGTATTTTCGCCGTAAACAAGGCACTCACCACTGTGCGGCTGTAAAAAGCCATTCAAAATATTGATGGTAGTGGTTTTTCCTGAACCGTTTTTCCCGAGAAGTCCAAGAATACTTCCTTCCCGAACTTTAAAATTCAGGTTTTCGTAAACCATCTTTTTCCCGTAATAATGGGTGAGGTTATTGCATTCGATGGCGAATTTACTCATAGCGTTAAAAGTTCATTCCTATTCTGCAACTTATTCGATTGCTGCGGACATCCTTATTCATTTCCGAAATTTCATGATTATAAGCCGCATTTACAAATAACTGAATGTTTGAGCCGTATATTTTTACCGGACGGCCAAATTGAATTTCTACTCCAAAAACTAAAAGCCGGCTGTTAAAATAGTCAAAATCCTGATGAACAAGTTGGGTGTTGGTTGTTTGTAACAACGTTTCTTCATCAACCAATTTATGCCAGCTGTTAAATCCTTTTCGGTAATTGCCCGATAGCTTAAAAACAAGGTCACTAAATCCGCTCACAATTTCTTTTTCGAGCAAGCCGTCAATTTCAAAATAATTGAGTTCCTGTTCGTTCTTTTCAGGAATAAAATAGTATGAGGTTTTGATGCCTGTAACCTTTCCTCCAATTGTGACTCCCCAATTTATATGGTTGTTGTCAATTAGCTTATAGTACGAATAATCTGCACCAAATGTATTTAACTTGTTCCAATATAAAATGTATTTCCCTACTGTTGACCATTGATAGGATTCGTAGATTAGTTCTGGTTGAACTACCGGTTCATGCCCGTAAATACGTTTGTTCGTATAAGCAATTCTGAACCTGTTTATTGTGTTTTGAGTAGTGTTTACAAGAAAGGAAGATGTAATTTCTGTTTGAAATTTTTCAAGTAAAACAACTTGAAGGGGATATGTTTTCCCACGTTTAATGTTGTTTTCTTTTTGAAAGAAGTTGACTTCCGTTTTGTTTTTTATTTTGTTTCCATCAAACCCAAACTGTATTCCGCCGCCAATGAGGACCACTTCATCGCTGCGTTCGTCTTCTTCCTGCGAAACAGAAAAGGCGCCTAATCCTTTTAAATGGTAGTACGAATAAAGCGAGTCGGTTACATTGTTGAACTCAACATCCTCTTTAGCTGTATGAAAATGAAAATTTACTCCAAGGTTTATGTTATTCAGCTTGTAAACAATTCCCGGTTTAATGTCAAAATCTGTTGTTTTGTTCTCAGGGCGCGGATCTTTTTGCCGGGAACCAACCCCGGTTTGGTAATTAATTTCGAAGCCTGCACTCAGTTTACTATTTATTTGCAGTGCTCCTTTTGTACTCATCTGAAAATATTCTTTTCGGTATCGGCTTGTATTCTTATCTCCAAGGATATAAGGATTATCATTGTAGGGATTTAAAACATCTGACCAGTTTGCTCCCCAATCATTTTGTCTGTAATAGGCAAACTCACCATAAAACTTCCATTGTTTTAGTGCAGCATAACCATTGGTGTAAAAACCATATTGGTTTTGTTTATTGCTCTCGTGATAACGTCGATAATCGCCCTCTTTACGATTAAAATAGATGCCGGCCTGAGCAATGTTGTTGTTAATGTTGTAAAACGATAATCCGGCCGGGTTGTTGGATTCAGACCAAAGTGTTTGTAACAACACAATGTTTTCGGTTGAAAGCGAGGATTTCATTGAGTCTTGTCCAACAGCAAATAATGCAGTGCTTCTTGCCGAAACAAATAGAATAAAAAATGCTATTTTGGAAAGATTCCTGACCATTAGTTCGTTGCTATTACTCCGGGAGTAGGTTCCTGATTGGTTAAAAAGTCATTGGTCGAATTATTCGTGTCCTGATATATTGTGCGTCCGTCGATAACTTCTTTTACTTTGCGTTTTATAGAAACACCTTCGTAACTTCCGCGATGCTGGATGTATCCAATATCGATACTGTTTGGTAATCGTTTGTAAACTCCGCGGTCGTCGAGACTGGGATTTTCAACGCCATCAATAACCCAGGCGTAAGGCACCATAAAACAATTAAACGAGCCTCCGGGTTCAACCATAAAGTTTTCAGTATTTGTAAATACCTCTTCGTAATTATCAGAAGGTAAACGAAAGAGGATGCAAATCATTCCCTTGGTATTCATTGACATCGCGGTCCCAAGTGTTAACCGTTGCATCAAACAATTTGGAACACCCGGGACATCAGCATATTTTCCATCCTCCACAATCATTTCCCAGGCTGAACCGGACAGGTCAATTGAGTTGGGATTTCCGTTTGGATCGTCCTTGTGGTTTAAACCTGAGAGTGCAATAACAAAAGACTCGCCGGGTTGTATGGGGTAATCTTCACCTGAACCGGGAACGATTGCCACAAAACTCCACAACGGAATGCGTGGTAAAAGGTTACCTTCGTTATCTATCCAAATCGATGGTTCAAAGGTTTTTTCATACCTGACAGCTCCAAAACATAGTCCGTCGGAATATAAAATCTCATCGGAGTTATTGTAGATTTCAACAAACTTATCAGCGCCATAATTCTCTCCGTCCGGAGTGCGACTTCCGGAAGAGTAAAGTTCTTTTATTATAAAATCTTCCTTTTCAATGTTATACTGCGTGTTTATCTGGAAATTTGTTCCACTTTCCATAACCAGTTGCCCATTTAAACTCCCGCTAAAAATCAATGTTTTTTTTGCCGGGAAATTGTCGATTATCAGATTATGTTCTTCTGAAAAAGACAGAATAATATCGTAGCTTCCACCACGTACGTTAAATGTTGCCTGCCCATTTTCATTGGTATATTGAATAAATTCCCTGCTGGTTTGTGTATTTCTTACTATTATCTCAGTATTTGCAATTGCTTCTCCGTTGTTTATTTCTGAAGGATAGTATGCGGTAACGGAAAAACTAAAAGTTGTTGGCTCAACATAGGTTTCGCAGCTCAAGGTTGCAATTAGTAACAAGTAGATTAATATTTTCTTCATTCTATTTTGCGGTTTTAAAATAACAGTTTTATATCAGCACCAAAATACGGAGGATTATTTCTTCTGATGTATCTTCCGCTTCGTTGGTCTAACTCCCAGGGTCTGATGTTCAGAAAATTGTTGGCATAAAATGATAGCTTAATCCTTCGTGCAATGTCCTTCGAAATTTTAATATTACATAAGAACAGAGGTGGTAAGGTCCTTGTCTTGTATCGATATTTTTGATCTTTTTTTATTGCCAGTTGCGCCAGGGCGGTTTCAAAATCAGTTATATCATACTCATGTTCTACACCGTCGTATCCGCGATAACTTTCCGGAAGATAGTAGTAGTTATCATTCTCATTGTCTTGGCTGAAAAGATTGGGTTGATTAAGGTGTTCCCGCAGTTCATTAAGTGTATATAATTTATATTCGGCGTATAATTTTCTTCGGTTTTTTTCGAACCAAATCGCCTGTGTAGTTACAGTTACCAGCAGCTTAAGTTCCGGAATATGAGTTGTAATGTTTAAATTGGTATTCAGGCGTTCATCTACAATCCCGTATCCATTTTTATTGGGAAACTTCACGACAAATGACTCCTGTACGCTTTTATTGTCCACATAAGTAGTATGAAATTTCCGCTCAGAATATGGCGCACTAGTCGTGTAGCTCTCGGTTTGCAGCCATGCTCCCATAAGCTCAAACGACGTTCGGACTGCATCAATTTGCCCAAAGTCAATGGAGTATTCTACACCCCTTTTTATCAGGGTAGCAGCATTCCTGTAAGTTGGATAATCTTTGTATTTATGATACATTTCGTAGGAAACAGCAACTGCTTCCCCGGTCTGGAGGCTGTTGTAGTACACGCCTTGTCCATCGATAAAATAAGGAGCTAATCCTGCATCAATCTCCTGATAATTTTTATAGGTTAAAAGAAAATGGTTCTTGTCTGCAATGAAGCCGCCCTCGTGTTTTTCGTAAAAGCCGGTAATGCGCGAATTTACTTTCCCGATCTGGAAATCCAATCCTGCTTCAAACTTACTGCTGCGTGCGGCTTTAAGATCGTAATTCCGTGTATCATTCATCACTTTTGTTGTGGCAACCACTAAATCGGGGTAATAGTTAAAATTTACCACATCGTTGTAAACCTTGTCGGGATAAAGGTGAACCAGAGTAGGGGATTTACTTGTTTTACCATAACCAACCCGAACACTGAATTTACGGAAGAGATAATTGCTGTTTCGGTCTAAAAGATTGTATTGCAGGTTTAGCCTCGGATCGAAAGTCAGACTGCCATCGCTCGAAAAAATACCGTCTGGCTGAATATTGTCTATTCTTAGACCTGCCATTATCAAAAGGTTTGTTGCACCAAAATCCACATCGATTTTGTCTTCAACAAAAAAAGATAGTTGGTTTAACGAAGGGATGTCAGTAAATGGTCTTGGACGTGTTCCAACTCCCGAAGGCGGTCTTTCCGGATTAAATATGCGGCCTTCGCCATTGTTGCCGCTTGTGCGCCACTCGGCACCCAGCAAAATGTTTTGTGTAGAATGGTCTGTACTGTAGTAGAATCTTGTTTTAAATTTTGTATAAAAGTTAAATGGTTTTCCATCGTAAGTTACTTCTGAGTAATAGGACGCCGGACCGTAAATTGCTTCATGTTCTCCATCTGTTTTTGAGGTGATAATGATGTTGGCACCGGAACTAACCGTTTCCAGCGTTTTTTCATACCCTTCCTGCCAGTTTATGAAGTATGCTGCATCCAACGAAATACTTTTCAGAAAAGACTTGTTCAACGACCATAAGGCCGATAATTTGGATTGAAGCTGTTGGTTTCTGCCATAATTTTCTTCTTGTGCTTTCATGTCCGGATCCCACTTTTTACCATGGATGGACCCAAGGTAATTAATCTTTACCTCCAGATTTAGCGGAGAACTTTCCCGAAAATAGGTATTCCGGTATTTGGCCGCTGCATTAATGCGTTCAAACTGGTCGGTCTTTTTTGAGATATGTTCGTATGAATTGGTATAACCGGCATCAAAATTAATTACACCATTGTTTTTGTTTAGCAGGTATCCTTTTCCAATGTAGGCTTGTTTGGCATGCGGATCGGTTTGTAATTTAGCGCTGTACGGCGATCCACCTGTTTTTGTTTTAATATGAACGGCTCCCGAAGTGAGGTTGCCGTGTTCAGCAGATGGAATTCCTACATCAACGGTTATCGACTCGATATTTTCTACGGGAATTTGCCGGAGATCAACTCCCGAACCGGCCACCGATGTGAATCCTCCCTGTATACTCTGTTGCATATTCCCGTCGTTCGAAAGTGGAATTCCATCGATAATGATAGCGGTTCCAAGCGCACTATTGATATTTGCATCAACTTCTCGTATGCTAATTTTACCAGGTTCCGCAAGATTGGGATTTACAGAAAGGTTGCCGGGAAGTAATTGCATGACTTCACGCAAGCTGGTTGCCTGCACATGATCAATTGCTTCACTCGTAATTTTTGAGGAAGTTGTTCCTGCTGAGGAATGTTCGGCACTTACAACTACTTCTTTTAGCCCAAGCGATTGCTTATTTAAGTTGATGATCAAGCTTTCATCTTTATCGAAGCTTATGTCGACATTGTATTCCTGGTAACCAATATATGTTACGGCTAATTTATGTCTTCCGGCAGGGATATTATTAAGGGTAAACTCTCCTTTTTCGTTTGAGGAGGTTCCTAAGCCAAGATCAGGGAAAGTGATGTTTGCATAAGCTATGTATTCCTGACTAAAAGCATCGCGCACAATCCCGCTAATAACTCTTTTTTTTTGCGCCTCCACGGTAAAAATACAGAGGAGAAAAAAAAATGTTAGTAATGTATGGATTTGTCTTCCTGACACGATTTTTGCAAATAGGAGTTTATATGGCGTCATCCTTTTGCAATGACGCCATTTAATGGCTGTTTATATTACCGAAATATAATTTTGTTTACATAAGGTTTACCTCTCACCAGCGAATGTACAATATAAATCCCGGATTTAAATTCGTTGTTATGTAGCTGGTAGGTGGTGCTGCTTGGTTCCGTTAATGAAACCAATTTGCCACTTATTGAATAAATTGCACAACGTTCAATTTCTCCGTCAGATGAGATGAGATCGATACTTGCAGGTTTGTATATTGCTTCCAGCGCGGCTTTAGTTTCTACAACGGGCACCGGGGTTTTTAAATCAAGATCTGCCAATGCAACTTTCATTACAATTCCGCGGCCTAACACAACTACAGAATTGTTCAGGATGCCTCCTATTTTATAGGCAGTTGTGCCTGCCGAAGCATTTTGCCAGGTGGCTCCTGCATCGTTCGTAAATTTTGATTTTGATGTGGTTCCCATGCACAAAAAGGAGTTGATATCAAGTTTTATGATATCGCTCGTGCCTGCAATCTCATTAAATTTTGAGAACGTATTGCCTCCATCAGTTGAGAAAAACACGCCATCAGAAGTGGTTGGAATATAAATCTCATCTCCATTTTCCATTCGTATAGATTGAATAAAAATGTTGTCATCACCTTCATTTGTTTCAACTAAAGTTGGGTAGAGGTCGATAAAAGTTGTACCTCCGTCAGTCGTTTTTTGCAATATTTTATTGCCCCCGATATATCCTGTATCGTTTGTAAATTCAATACCTGTAATGTATGCAGCACCAAAATCGGTAGTTATCCCGTTCCAGGTAATTCCTCCATCCATAGTTTTAAAGATTCTGCTTCGGGTTTCTCTGTTTCCGGTTGTTTTATCTTCGTACCAGTTCGCAAACAAGTACGTGGTGTTTGCATCAACACATTCTACGAGATTTGGATTAAATCCCCAGCAATCCTCAGTTTGTGGGTTGAGGGTTGGATCATCACCTTCGTTTTCTCCAATTATTGATGCGTCGATAATTGTCGAAGTTTCCCAGTTATCTTCTGTTTTTATGAGTAGGCCTTCCATGTAGAAATCGTTCACCGAATCGATGTCAGAGAAATCAGCGATCTCAAACCTGCGCACCGTAACAAAAGCATTATCTCCGGCTGCACTTATATTATTAAAGTCAAACTCAATGTCTTCAAGATAATCATCCGGAAGTTGGGCCTCGTTCCAGGTTAAACCGCCATCAATTGTGTATTTGCAGTTTTCGCCATAACCGGCAATTACAGCATTGTCATCATCAAATATGGCCATTTTTTGTAAGAGCTTGTTATCATCAAACAGGTGGACAGTTTTCCATGATGGAGTTTTGGCAATTAAATCACTAACAGCACATTTGTAGGCTTCTTCTTTAGCCAACCCGTAAATTGTATCTCGCATAATTCCCCCAATTTTGTAACAAGTAGCTCCGGGGTAGCAGTCAGTCCAAGTGGCTCCGTTATCGGTTGATACCTTTGACTTGGTTGAACTTCCGAGAGTAAGCAACGTTGAGTCATTTATAATAAATAAATCGTTTGCTCCGTCAATTTCAGGTAGTTTTGTAAATGTTTGTCCTGCGTCTTCTGTCTTAAAAATGCCGTCTGTTGTTGTTGTTACATAAAAACTGTAAGGAGTATTAAATGCTATGTTGTTTATATACACATTATCGTCTGTGAGTACTGCAATATTTGGATAGATGTTCGATACCGAATCGGTTATAAGATTTAAATGATATAAGGTATTTTTTCCTCCAAATACTGCAAAAGAATCAATAACCTCAACACAGTTAATCGTATTTGAGCCCAAATCAGGTGTTATTTTTTTCCAGGTATCGCCACCATCGTATGTCCTGAATACCGCACCTCTTGATACTTTCGATCCAGATGTCTGATCAAACCATCCGCAATAGCTGATTATTGTGTCTTTGTTTAATGCGCCGATCGCAAAAATATCTTTTGCGTACGAACCTTTTCCGTTTGGATTTATTGAAGCATCACCGTTAAACTCAGCGGCATTAATGTCAAGCGCTTCCCATGTTGCTCCCATGTCAGTGCTTTTTAACATTACGCCAGACGTATAAACATCGGGAAATCCTCCTGATGGGTGGTTAATAACTTTTGACCATCTCGAAGAGATAAATAACACATCTTCTCCCCGGGCCATTCCTATAAAATTGTATTCCGGTTTTAACATTGTGCTATTTTGCCAGGTTGAGCCGTTATCTACGGATTTTAAAAATGTATTGTCGTAACCAACTATAACAGAACTACCATCGCCAGGGTGAATGGTCATCCCTTTTAGGGTATTGTTTGGAGAAATGGTATCCATCTCCCAGTTAAAATTTGCCAGTTGTGCATTAGCGAACAGAGTAAACAGGTTAAAAAAGATTAAGATTGTAAAGTATTTCATAAACATTATTTTCCTTATTTTTTATTCCTATTAACGCAGCTATTTTCCCGTTTTTATAGAAAAATAGTTTGTGATTTTTGCTTGGGGAGTTCATCTGTATTATTTCATTTCGGCAATGTCTGAAATAATCTTTAACTAAAACGTATTATCGTTTTTCCCATACGATGTGTTATGGATTAACAATAAGCTTTTTTATTAAACAGACTAACAACAATTGTCTGATGTTTACAAATCAACAGTTTCATCAGGATCAATTTCGTATAAATTCATTTCTTTCAATGCGTTAACCGCTTCTTCCCGGGTGAGGTATAATTGTCCTGCCGTTTCATCCCAGGTTTCTCCTTTTGAAACCATAAATCCTGAACAACTTTTTTTTTTCTTCATTTTTATACTTTCCAGAGCTTTCATTTTTATCGCATTCTCATTGACCTGCACGACTTTCGCTTTTATCGGTCGTGCACTTACTGGAACTTTTTCCGTATTTATTTGAATTATTAGTCCGTAACAAACTTTGCCGTCCTGCACCCAGTCCGGAAGGTTAGCTTTCAACTCATCACTCATCACTTTTGGTTGTTCCACATAAGCGTAAGAAGCAACTTCCTCCGTTCTTTTTGATGAATTACAGCTAAAGAAGCAGATGCTAATTAGCAGAACCAAAATGGATGATAGTATTTTCATAAGTATGAATATTTAATAGCGATAATGTAAAATATATTCTTAATGCCCTGTTTCTGAGACCAATAGCATATTTCGCCATAATTTGTATTCTCAGCAGGAGTAAATTTAATAAATATGATTGAGATACAGGAGTTTGGTGGCTATTTGTTCATGAAAAAAACCATCTCACAATAATATGCGAGATGGCTTTTTTGATATTTTTTAGCGTATTTTTTAGAATCCGTTGATGATTCCGATAAAATCTTCAGCTTTTAATGAAGCTCCGCCAATTAAACCACCGTCAACGTCTTTGTTAGCGAATAACTCGTTTGCATTGCTTGGTTTGCAGCTGCCACCATAAAGGATTGAAGTTCCTTCAGCAACTTCTTCACCAAATTTAGCAACAATTGCAGCACGAATATTGGCATGCATATCCTGCGCCTGATCAGAACTTGCAGTTACACCAGTTCCGATAGCCCAAATTGGTTCGTAAGCGATAACGATTTTTTTGAAATCATCGGCAGACAATTGGAAAACAGTTTCTTCCAATTGCTTAACAACAAATTCGTTGTGTGTGCCAGCCTCGCGGATATCCAAAGCTTCTCCACAGCAGTATATAGGAGTTAATCCGTTTTCTAAAGCAAGAGCCACTTTTTTATTCAGAATTTCACTTGTTTCGCCGTAGTATTCTCGTCTTTCAGAGTGTCCTAAAATTACGTACTCTGCTCCAGTTGATTTTACCATTTCTGCAGAAACCTCTCCAGTGTAAGCTCCTTTTGCTTCGGCAGCACAGTTTTGTGCAGCAACACCAATTCTACCGGTGTTTACTGTATCAACTACTTTTGTAATGTGTGTAAATGGTGTACCCAATACAACTACTACATCTTCGGCTCCTTCACTTGCTACAATTGTATCAACTGCTTTTGCCAATTCAACACCTTCTTGCAAGGTTGTGTTACACTTCCAGTTTCCGGCAACTATCTTTTGTCTCATTTTATTGAAATTAAGTTTATTAGATATTCAAAATCGCTCACAAATTTAAGTGAAAATATTTATAACAAGGCCTGTTGAAATAATGCGTATTTACAATTAACTATTTGTTTATTTAACTTTTTACGAGCTTGTGACGATTCCTGAATGTCTTATTGTTACTGAGTATTTTATTATTCAGTCATGTACCTGTTTATGATTTCTTCCGGAGAAGGAATATCATTAGCATGCCATTTGTCCAAAATGGTTCCGTCTTTTATTAATAACAATCCCGGGTTGGAGCGAATAATAGTTTTTAAGGTAATTTCGTCGCTGTTAAAAAATTCGTAAGGAGCTCCGTTTTCTTCAGCAAAGATTATTGACTCATCGGGCAGGGTAGAGGTAAGGCAAATAAACGAAAGTCCTTTATCAATGGCCCAGTTTGCCAGGTTATTTATTTCCTCATGCGAATCGGTATCGGTTTTTGCCAGGTCGTAAGCAATCAGCATAAATACATAATTTTCATCGTAAATAAAGAAATCTTTAATGTCTTCTCCATCAGGTGTTTCAATCGTCAAATTATGAATAGGAGGTTCGTAACCTTCCTGTACCAGTTCCGATTCCATATCGTGGTATTCCCAGTTTAAAGTATCTTGCCAGGGGTAATTTTCTTCACTAAATTCCTGAACCTCTCCGGTATTTTTATTTTTATAATAGAAGGTATTCTCGTAAACTTCTTGTGGCGCATCGTCAGGTATGCTCATCGCTTCCGGAATATTAGTGCCGGTTTTGTAGGGCCTGAAATCAATAATAGGGAGGTGGTTATAAGAGTAATATACAATTCCGAAATAAACAATAAAAACAAAAATACTCGCCAGTGCAGGTACCTTGTTTTTTACCTTATCGGCAAACCAATTCCGGTTAACAACAACAATTATTGCAAGTACTATTATTACCAGGTTTTTATAAAATGTTTCCCAGTTTGATATTACCAATGCATCGCCAAAACAACCGCAGTCAGTTACCGGGTTTTTAATGGCTATCCAAAGTGTAAGCGGTGTAAAAAAAGCCATGAATAGTAAACCTAGCCACGAAAATATGCGCATTTGCCAATTGAACAAAAATGCAACGCCAATGGCAAATTCGGCAAAAGCCAAAAGTACGCCCAACGGGAATGCTGCCCAGAGTAATCCCTCCAGTCCCATGGCATTAAAATAATCGGTGAATTTATAGGCAGAACCCAAGGGATCAATACCTTTTACAAAGCCGGAAAAAATAAAAACGATGCCAAAAAGGATGCGTGATAGTTGTTTAATAATATTCATATTCAACATTTATTCTTCGTTTTCAAACTCAATTTTAATCATAGCAAAAACTGCATAATTGATCATGTCCATATAATTGGCATCGATCCCTTCTGAAATAAGTGTTTTACCCTGATTGTTCTCAATTTGTTTAGTGCGCTGGATTTTCATTAGAATAAGGTCGGTGTAAGAACTAATGCGCATATTTCGCCAGGCTTCGCCGTAATCGTGGTTCTTGTCCATCATCAGTATTTTTGCCTGGTTAAAATAGGTGTCGTACAGTTCCTGTATTTTTTCGTTTGGAATATCCTCATCCGAAGGGCCCAGTTCAAGCTGAATTAAACCCATAATACAATAATTAATTATACCAATAAATT
>DASQBW010000744.1:0-18537 GCA_035635015.1 Draconibacterium sp.
ATATTGTTGTTATTATATTGACCCTGATTGTCGCTTTTTTTGGCATTCTTAACAAGAAACGAAAAAAAGAGGTGAAGTCCGGACAACCCGTTCCTTCGGCTGGCGGTTCACAGGATTTTTGGGAGATGTTACTCGACAATGAACATGATGTGCCACAGGATGTTCAGCAACCGGTTCATGAAGAGGAGGTCCTAGAAGAAGCGGTTCCTGAACCAAAGCCCGCATACGAATTTAAGGCAGATAGAGAAGCTGCTCATTCGATAAAAGAACCAATGGAAAAGTCGACCAATAGCAAAAAGAGAAGACTGGCAAGAGGAGATGGATTCTCACTTAAAAAAGCAGTTATTTATAGCGAAATAATAAACAGAAAATATATGTAACTGCGTAAATATCACCTGTTTTTGATATTTTTACCGTAAAATATTTTAAAATAAAAGAAAATATATACTTTTGCATTAGGAAGAGTTCCGGGCAATTCGGGGTTCTTTCTATTTTTTTATAGGCCGGTTATGGCCAAATGCTAAATAATAAGGAGGATACAGAAATGTCCGAAGTAACATATTTAACGAAAGACGGATTAGAAAAGCTAAAGAAAGAGCTGGAGCACTTAATGACTATTGAGCGCCCAAAAATTTCGAAGCAGATTGGCGAAGCCATTGAAAAGGGAGATATCTCGGAAAATGCCGAGTACGATGCAGCGAAAGATGCCCAGGGTATGCTTGAAGCTAAAATTTCCCAGATAAAAAATAAAGTGGCCAATGCTCGTATTCTCGATGAGTCGAAAATTGACACCTCACAAGTTCAGATTCTGAATAAAGTAACCATCAAGAACAAAAAGAATAATGCTACCATGCAGTATACTTTGGTTCCTGAAAGTGAAGCGAATCTGAAAGAGGGAAAGATATCGGTACAAACGCCAATTGCCAAAGGATTGATGGGCAAAAAAGTTGGCGATGTAGTTGAAATTAAAGTTCCGTCAGGAGTAATACCTTTTGAGATTGTAGAAATTTCAATTTAAGAACGATGGCAAGCATTTTTACAAAAATTATCAATGGTGAGATCTCTTCATACAAAGTAGCTGAGGATGAGAATTATTTTGCATTTCTCGATATCTTCCCAACTGCAAAAGGACACACTTTGGTAATTCCGAAAAAGGAGGTGGATTACATCTTCGATTTGGATGATGAAACCTATGCAGGTTTGCAAATGTTTGCCAGAAAAGTGGCCAAAGGATTGGAAAAAGCTGTTCCCTGCAAAAAAGTTGGGGTAATGGTTTTAGGCCTCGAGGTGCCACACGCACACATTCATTTGGTGCCCATGCAAAGCGAACACGACTTGTTGAACTTTACCGATAAAACAAAATTCCCTCCCGAGGAGATGGAACAACTGGCAAAGCTCATCACTGAAAATATTGACTAGTAGTCCCGATCATAGCATCGGGGCTTTTTTGCACCAAAAAATCCATCAAAAATTATTAACATCCCCCGGATAAGGCTGCGAGAATTGGTATCTTTAAAACTTTTATAGCACAGTTTTTATGGTTCCATTTACACATTTACACGTACACTCGCAATACTCTATTCTCGATGGCGCAGCCAGCATTGGCGATCTGGTTGGCAAAGCAAAATCAGACAATATGCCGGCTTTGGCGTTAACCGATCACGGAACAATGTTTGGCATTAAAGAGTTCCACGCAGCTTGTTCAAAGGCTGAGATCAAGCCAATTCTAGGATGTGAGACTTATGTAGCTGCCCGTACAATTAATGATAAAAGCGATAAGGTCGACCGCTCGGGGCATCACCTTATTTTGCTGGCAAAAAACAAGGTAGGTTATATTAACCTGATCAAGCTGATATCAACAGCCACCACTGCCGGGTTTTATTACAAGCCGCGTATTGATAAAGAGCTGCTTGAAAAACACCACGAAGGTTTGGTTGCATCATCGGCCTGTTTGGGAGGCGAGATTGCACAGCATATAATGGCCAATAACCTTAAAGCGGCGGAGGACGCCATTTTATGGTATAAAAACCTGTTTGGCGAAGACTACTACCTGGAGTTGATGCGGCATCCGGCACAATCGCAGCGCGAGCGCGAAGAGGTTTACGACTGGCAGGTAAAAGTAAATAAGCAACTGGTTCCCTTGGCCAAAAAACTGGGAGTTAAATTAATTGCGACCAACGATATTCACTTTACGAATGAGTCGGATGCGGAAGCGCATGATTTGTTAATCTGTTTAAATACCGGAAAAGATTTTGACGATCCGAACCGAATGCGTTACACCAAACAGGAGTGGTTTAAAACGCAGGCGGAAATGAATGAGCTTTTTAAAGACATTCCACAATCATTGGCAAATACCAACGAAATTGCTGATAAAATTGAATCTTTTGCGTTGAACGCTTCGCCGATTATGCCGGTGTTTCCCATCCCTGAAGAAATTGGAACGGAAGAGAGTTTTAAAGAAAAATACTCGGAAGATGAATTGCGTGAAGAGTTTGGCGATGCAGCGTTTGAGCGTTTGGGCGGTTATGAAAAAGTAATTCGCGTAAAACTGGAGTCGGCATTTCTGGAGCACCTTACATTTGAAGGGGCAAAAGAACGATATGGCGATCCGCTGGAGAAGAGTGTGGAAGAACGCCTGATTTTCGAGCTGAATACCATTAAAACAATGGGTTATCCCGGGTACTTCCTTATTACGCAGGACTTTATTAACTGGGCAAAAGATAACGGCGTGATTGTTGGTCCTGGACGTGGCTCGGCTGCCGGCGCGGCAGTTTCGTATTGCGCCGGAATTACCAACATCGACCCGATTAAATACGACTTGCTTTTTGAGCGTTTTCTGAATCCCGATCGTATATCGCTTCCCGATGTTGATATCGACTTTGATGATGACGGACGACAGTTGGTACTGGAATATGTTACCAACAAATACGGGCAGGATAAGGTAGCGCACATTTGTACATTCGGAACAATGGCTACCAAGTCTTCGATCCGGGATGTGGCCCGCGTGTTAAAATTGCCATTACCCGAAGCCGACCGTTTGGCGAAATTGGTTCCCGAGGCGCCAAAAATGAGTTTTAAAAAGGCGTTTAAAGAAAGTCCCGATCTGGCACGGGAAAAGGATTCGCCAATTCCACTGGTTGTTGACACGCTGAACTATGCCGAGAAGCTGGAAGGTTCGGTACGAAATACCGGAGTGCACGCCTGTGGAATTTTGATCAGCCGTGATCCGCTGACCGATCATATTCCGCTGATGCCTACCAAAGACGAAGAGCATCTGCTGACAACCCAGTACGACGGGCGTTTTGTGGAAGACATCGGCTTGTTGAAAATGGACTTCCTCGGGCTAAAAACCTTGTCGATTATAAAAGAGTGTCTGGAAAACATCAAACTCTCAAAAGGAATTGAAATTCCGATAAATGACATTCCGCTTGATGATGAGAAAACATTCGAGCTTTTTAGTCATGGCGAAACCACTGCCATTTTCCAGTTTGAATCGGACGGAATGAAAAAGCACCTGCGCGATTTGAAGCCCAACCGTTTTGAAGACCTGGTGGCCATGAACGCACTGTATCGTCCGGGACCAATGGAATACATCCCTGACTATATTGCTCGTAAACACGGCAAACAAAAAGTGGATTACGATGTGCCGATGATGGAAGAATACCTGAGCGATACTTACGGTATTACCGTTTTCCAGGAGCAAGTAATGTTACTCTCGCGCTTGCTGGCAGGTTTTACCCGCGGCGACTCGGATACGCTGCGTAAAGCGATGGGTAAGAAGATTATGTCGGTGATGGAAAAACTTAAAGTTAAGTTTGTCGACGGCTGTAAAGCTAACCGGCAGTTTGTTGATGAATGTAAGAATAAAGGCAAAAAAACCGACGATGTAATTAATAAAATCTGGAAAGACTGGGAGGCGTTTGCTTCGTATGCATTCAACAAATCGCACTCGGTTTGTTACGCTTACATTGCATACCAAACCGGCTTTTTAAAAGCACATTACCCGGCCGAGTTTATGGCTGCCAACCTTAGCCGAAACCTCAATAATATTACCGATATTACCAAGTTAATGACCGAATGCAAACGCATGAAGTTGAATGTACTTGGACCGGACGTTAACGAAAGCTTTATCAAATTTACTGCCAACAAGGAAGGTGATATCCGCTTTGGAATGGGTGCTATTAAAGGTGTCGGATCAGGAGCCGTTCAGCACATTATTGATGTACGTAACAAACGTGGCCATTTCGAAACTATTTACGACCTGGTTGAGCATGTTAACTTGCAGTCCGTAAATAAAAAGAACCTCGAAGCACTGGCCATGGCCGGAGCGTTCACAAATCTGGAGGAGGTAAACCGCAGTTGCTTCTTTGCCGGCGAAAATGAAAACGATGACACCAATTTTATCGAAAAACTGATTCGATATGGTAACAGGGTGCAACTTGAGGCAAACAGTGCTCAGCAAAGTTTATTCGGCGGAATGGGGGGCGGACAGGATATTCAAAAACCGCCCATCCCAAAAGTTGATGAGTGGGCAAAACTTATTCTATTAGAAAAGGAAAAGAATTTAATTGGTATATACCTTACCGCCCATCCGCTTGATGATTACCGGCTGGAAATCACCAATTTCTGCTCTAGAGACGTGGCCTTGAAAGACCTGAACAACGATATCTCGAAATATCAGGGTAAAGAATTTACTTTTGGAGGAATGGTTACGGCAGCTCGCGAAGGGCAGTCGAAAAACGGAAATATGTACGCCGTCATGACCCTTACAGATTATACCGATTCCAAAGAACTTTTCTTCTTCGGAAACGACTATGTAAACTTCAGTAAATTCTGTAAAGTGGGACTGTTTATTATGGTAAAAGGCTCGGTAAAACAGCGTTTCAACAGCGATTTTTATGAGTATAAAGTTAACAGCATTGAGTTGCTCGACGATGTGCGCGAAAAGTACATTAAAAGTTTAACCATTAACGTACCGCTAAAGGCATTAACTGAAGATTTCGTAAAACGCATCGAACAAATGGCCGGAGAATACAAAGGAAAAGCTCTGTTGAAGTTTAATGTTTTTGATACCGAGAACAATATGTACATTGAAATGTTTTCAAGAACTACAAGGGTAAATCCTTTGGATAGTTTTCTGAACTTTTTTGATGAACAACCGGAAATGAGTTACAGAATTAATTAGTTTTGTGAAACTGATAAACGATATACAATAATAAAAGAATAGAGATATGGCTTTAGAAATTACAGATGCCAATTTTGAAGAATTGGTAATGAATTCAGACAAACCGGTGATGATTGATTTTTGGGCAGTATGGTGTGGCCCTTGTAGAATGATTGCGCCGATTGTAGAAGAAATGTCTGCAGAGTACGAAGGCAAAGCAGTAATTGGGAAAGTTGATGTTGATAACAACCAGGATGTAGCAATGAAATACGGAATCAGAAACATTCCTACAGTATTGTTTGTGAAGAACGGCGAGATTGTTGACAAACAAGTTGGTGCGGCTCCAAAACAAGCTTTCATCGACAAGCTTAACGCGCTGCTGTAAAAGCATTCTCATTAGATCTGTCATTTCGAAGACGCAGAAGGAGAAATCTTTTGATTCAAAGATCCGGCCTTTAGTGCTACCCGAAATGACAGTTTTTATTTTATTATCAATTTGAAGAACCTGATCGACATAGAACAATTTCACCGTTTCGATAATCTTGGGCTGGTAGCTCACGAGGTTGTTGAAGGGTTTATAACCGGTTTGCACCGAAGTCCGTTTCATGGATTTTCGGTTGAATTTGCAGAACACCGCTTATATAATCAGGGTGAGTCAACCAAGCACGTCGACTGGAAATTATATGCCCGAACCGACAAACTTTTCGTTAAACAGTACGAAGAGGAAACCAATCTGCGTTGCCAGTTGGTTGTCGATACTTCTTCATCCATGTTATTCCCTTACACAAAAGGGAAAAAGCATTTACACAATAAACTGGCTTTCTCGGTTTACACGGCCGCAGCTCTTATTTACCTGATGCGTAAACAGCGCGATGCCGTTGGTCTTACACTTTTCTCCGACGAAATTGAGTTTCATTCCTCGCCCCGAATTTCATCGGTAAATGCCGAGGTAATGTTCGGAAAACTTTCAGAGCTTATTCAGCCCGAAAATGCCGGTCTACGAAAAACCACGAACACTACACAGGTACTTCATCAAATAGCCGAGAATATTCATAAACGTTCGCTGGTAATTATTTTCAGCGATATGCTCGACAACTCAAAAAACGAGGAGCTGTTTTCAGCCCTTCAGCATTTGCGTTACAATAAACACGAGGTTATTCTTTTTCATGTAACCGATCATTCTTTGGAGCGCGAATTTGATTTTAGCAACCGGCCGCACAAGTTTGTCGATCTGGAGAGCGGGCAGGTGGTAAAATTCAATCCTTTGGAAGTGAAAGAGCATTACACCAATACGGTTAACGAGTATTTCGAAGACCTGAAAGTAAAATGCGGACAATATCAGATTGATTTGGCCGAAGCCGACATCAACAAAGATTTTAAGGAAGTTTTGTTTTCGTATTTGGTGAAACGCAAAAAACTGTACTAAGTACACTTGCTAAGACTAATCTTTTAAAATTCAGCGCTTTTTACTACATTTAACTAATATTAAACTAAATCCCCGTTTATGTTAGTTAAAACCTTCGGAAGCGCAGTTTTCGGAATTGATGCAACCACTATTACCATTGAAGTAGACGTAACCACCGGAATTAAATTCCTGCTTGTTGGTCTGCCCGACAGTGCTGTGAAAGAAAGTCAGCAACGCATTGAATCGGCGCTGCGGTTAAACGGCTACAAATGGCCCAAAAAGAAAATCATTATTAATATGGCACCGGCTGACATTCGTAAAGAAGGATCGGCCTACGATTTGCCGCTTGCCGCTGCGGTACTAGCAGCGTCCGGTCAAATTAACTCCGATAAATTGTCAAAATATATTTTAATGGGCGAACTATCGCTCGACGGAACTTTGCAGCCTATAAAAGGCGTTTTGCCCATTGCCATTAACGCGCGTAAAGAGGAATTTGAGGGATTCATTCTTCCCAAACAAAATGCACGCGAAGCAGCTGTTGTGGATCGTCTGAAAGTTTTTGGTGCTGAAAATATCACCGAAGTTATCGACTTTTTAAATGATGAAGGAAGCTTGGAGCAGACCGTAATAGATACCCGTGCCGAGTTTTATGCGCAGGTGAATAATAATCCACTCGACTTTTCAGATGTGAAAGGACAGGAAAATGTAAAACGAGCTTTGGAAATTGCTGCAGCCGGAAGTCACAACATTATTTTGGTTGGCCCACCAGGTTCAGGAAAGACGATGCTTGCCAAACGAATTCCTACAGTTCTCCCACCTTTTTCGTTAAAAGAAGCACTGGAAACTACAAAAATTCATTCGGTTGTTGGGAAGATAGATAAAGAAACTTCGTTAATGACACGACGCCCGTTCCGCAGCCCGCACCACACGATTTCTGACGTTGCTTTGGTCGGTGGTGGAAATTATCCACAGCCAGGGGAAATTAGTTTGGCTCATAATGGCGTTTTGTTTCTGGATGAGTTGCCGGAATTTAAGCGAACAGTTTTAGAAGTGATGCGCCAACCGTTGGAAGACCGGAATATTACCATTTCGCGGGCCAAGTTTTCGGTGGAATACCCGGCAAGTTTTATGCTGGTAGCTTCCATGAATCCTTGTCCGTGTGGTTATTACAATCACCCCACAAAAGAATGTGTTTGTGCACCGGGTGTCGTACAGAAATACCTCAATAAAATCTCGGGGCCGTTGCTCGATCGTATCGACATTCACCTGGAAGTTGTTCCTGTCCCTTTCAAAAAACTGTCGGAGATGGAGTCGTCGGAGAATAGTGAAGCAGTTCGCGAACGGGTTTTAAAAGCCCGAAAAATTCAAGAGAATCGATTTGCGGAACATCAGGGTATTTACGCCAATGCACAAATGACCTCGAAACTGATACGTGAATTCGTGGTGCTGGACAATGAAAGCAATAATCTGATTAAAAATGCCATGGACAGACTAGGTCTTTCCGCCCGTGCGTACGATCGAATTTTAAAGGTTTCGCGTACCATTGCCGACCTCGAAGGAAAGGAAAATGTGCAGGTTGATCACCTTTCGGAAGCCATTCATTACCGTAGTTTAGACCGTGAGAACTGGGGTGGATAATATTTGTATTTTCGCTTAGGGCTGGAGTGATTTACCACCCCATGAAGGTCATTCCAATGCCTGCAATTAATATAATCAGGCCCGCGATTAGGTTCCAGTATTTTTCGCCTTTTTTGAAACGTAAGGTTGAAATGCCTTTGTATCCAAGGAGTACCATTGCAAGCATGGTTACGATTGTTGCTATGCCAAATAAGGTACTCACGGCTGCAATTCCAAATGTATTATGTTCAGCTGCAGGATAAATTAACAGGGGTATCAGCACTTCACATGGCCCAAATACAAAAATTAGAAACAAGATCCACGGTGTTAATTTGGTATTGTCTTCTTTTGGCAGGCCGCTTTCTTCAGTTGGTAAGTGGTGAAACTGACGTACTCTTTTTGGCATCATAAAATGAGGCAGGTGAAAATGACCGCCGTGTTTGAAGTACTTGTAGATGCCGTACATCGTATATATTATTCCAAATAGAATGAGCATCCAGCCAACGATGCTTCCTCTCGTCGTCTCGATAAGCTTCAGCTTATTTACGCTTATACCCAGGGCAACTCCGGTTACCCCCAGAATAACAGATCCACCAACATGACCTATCCCGGATATGAATGTAATCCAAAGTGTTTTGGATTGCGACCAGCCACGTGCCTTGCTTAAAACTATAAAAGGTAAATAATGATCGGGTCCCAAAAGGGTATGAATAAAACCTAAAGATAAGGCTGACACTAATAAAATATGAAGTTCGTTCATTTGAATGCTATAATTTATTGATGAGGGAAGCCTGACAAGCTGCTCCAAAACCATTATCGATGTTTACAACAGATACTCCACTGGCACAACTATTCAGCATGGATAGCAGTGCCGATAATCCCTGGAAATTAGCACCGTAACCAATGCTGGTTGGCACTCCAATAACCGGTTTGTCAACCAAACCGCCAACAACACTTCCTAAAGCTCCTTCCATGCCGGCAACCACAATTATTACCCTTGCATTTCTGATCACATCCAGTTTATGAAACAAGCGGTGAATACCAGCCACACCAACATCGTAAATAGTTTTTACTTCGTTGTTTAAAAACCGAGCCGTTTCAGCTGCCTCTTCAGCAACCGGCATATCACTGGTTCCGGCAGCTACAATCGCAATATAGCCTTTATTGTTTACCGGAGTATTCAATTTGTAGGTAATGGTTTTCGCCAGTTCGTTGTACCTCGCATCAGGAATTATTTTCTGAATTGATAATGCGATTTCAGGAGTTGCCCGAGTTGCAAGAATGTCAATTTTGTTCTGATACATTCTTTCAGCAATCTTTGTTACCTGTTCAACCGTTTTCCCGGAAGCATAAATCACTTCGGGCATACCGGTTCGTTTTAACCTGTCCGTATCAATGGTCGCAAATCCAATCTCGTCAATTCCTCTGTCGGATAAGAGTTGAAGTGCATCAGTAAGTTCAATGCCTCCGTTTTTATACTGTTCTAATATTTCCTGAATGGTCATTTTACAGGCTTTTTATAATTTTGTGTGTAAGTTCCTCAATGCTAACCCCATACTGCAATGCCAGTTGCTGACAATCTTCAAATTCGGGTTTTACGCGCACCTTTTTACCGCTAAAATAGCTTTCCTTAATTCGAACCTTTCCGTAAGGAGTGTCAACAGTTTTTTCTTCACGGCGCAACATGCTTTTTTGTACCGGGTATTCTCTTAACCCAATAGTTTTGGCTTGTTCAAACAAAATTGTTTTCATGATACTGGCTGTATCAGGCTTGCACAAAACCGACAAGGTTGTTGCAGGTCTCGTTTTTTTCATAATAATCGGTGTGATCCATACATCGCTTGCGCCGGCTTCGAATAAACGATCCATCAGGTATCCGTGGTGTTCCGGATTCATATCATCAATATTACATTCCAAAACAATGGCTGTTTCTGTGGTAACATCGGTTGTGGCTTCCTCAGTTTCCGAAAGATAAACACGCAAAACATTGGCTACTTCCGATACATCACGCTGGCCAATCCCATAGGCTGTTTTTACAATGGGGAAATTAATTGAATCGGTAAACTCATCAACAGTTGCTGCCAAAATTGCTGCGCCTGTTGGTGTTGTAGCTTCGTGTTGCACCAAGCCTGTTTTTACGGGTATGTTTTCTACGATTAATGCTGTTGCGGGTGCCGGAACAGGCATTATACCATGAGCGCATTTAACAGTTCCTCCTCCTAACTGAATTGAAGAAGACATTACTTTGTCAACTTTTAAAACATCGAGGCAAATAGCAGCACCCACAATATCGGCAATGGAATCAAGGGCGCCTACCTCATGAAAATGTACTTTTTGAATTTCGATGTTGTGAACTCTTGCTTCGGCCTCTGCAATGCGCTGGAAAATCTCCAGGGAGGTTCTTTTCACCGTATCGGAAAGTGAACTGTTGTTTACAATTTCTTCTACATGACGAAGATGCCGGTGTTTCTCATTGTCGGGATTTTCGATCACCACAGTGGCTTTTGTTCCGGAAATACCGCGCCGAATATCTTGTTCTACGTTTAGATGAAAACCTTCAATGTTGAGTTTGCTGAGTTCTGTTTTTAGATAGCTGGCGTCAACGCCGACGTCGATGAGTGCTCCAAGGTTCATGTCGCCACTTATTCCGGCAAAACAGTCGTAGTATAGTATCTTCATTTTACATTTTTATCAATAGGTGATCTTTCATTTACTTCTTTTTGACATGTAATGTCCTCCACCTGAGTTTCAGGTCTCTGTTATCTTTTTTGCTGCGATGGAATTACTCTGTTCATCTTTCCGGAAACAAGTCCTTCTTCATCAATCTCGCACCGCTCAAATCCCAGCGCGGTTATTTTGTTAATTACTTCATCGCGAATTGACTGTAATTTAGAGAGGTCTTCTTTTTGTACCTCAATTTTGCCAAAGCTTCCATAGTGTCTTACCCTCACATCATCGAAACCATAAGTGTTAAGTATGTCTTCAGCTGCTTCAACCTGTCTTAGTTTTTCCCGGGTAACGGCATGGTTATATGGTATTCTTGAGCTGAGGCACGGACTGGCAGGTTTATTCCAGTTTGGTAATTCAAAATAATGTGCAATTTGCCTTAACTCCTCTTTTGTTATTTTACAGTCTACCATTGGAGCGAGGACCTCATTTTTTTTTGCAGCATTTATTCCCGGACGGTAGTCGCCCAGGTCATCTTGATTTGTGCCACTTAAAACTTTAAATCCCGGGTATTTTTCGCATATTTTGGTCAGGTCGGTAAACAGGTGATCCTTGCAAAAAAAGCAGCGGTCAATAGGATTACTGTTATAACGTACATCGTCCAGCTCATTGGTTTTGATTATTTCCAAATGAATATCAAACTGTTCGCAAAAATCCTGTGCCAGTTTAAAGTCTCTTGTCTTCAGACTTTCAGAGTTGGAAATAACACCGATAGCATTTTCCTTATTGCCAAACTTACGGGCAAGAAACAAGACCAATGTGGAGTCTATCCCTCCGGAAAACGCTACAATGTACCCCGGGTGTCGTGCATACCACTCTTCTAAGGCTGTTAATTTTTGCTTTATTTCTGTAGTTAATGTTGTCATTTTTAATACTGGTATTACAGGTTAAAAAAAACGTGTTACGTAATTGTTGGCTAATCCGCCCTGGTCATGGTTAATTTCCCGTGTTCAATTCCTTTAATTGTAATCAGCTTATCAGACAGGTCGGTTAGTCGGCTTGCAATTCCTTTGGCCGCAACAATTTGCAAACACTTGTATTTATGCAGCATATAACGCTGCGAAGAAAGAATCTCTTCGTAATATTCTTCCTCTACCACCGCCAGTTGTTTTGAAATATCCAATTTCCTGGGATCATAAATAAGGTTAATGGCTCCGGCAACTTTATTGTTGCATTGCCATTTCTTCTCAACAACATTGCGGCTTATAAGCTGTCTGATTGCTTGCGAGCGGTTAGCGAACTGATTGTCTCTGACGTATTCATCCAGGGCTTCCAATAAATCCTGCTCAATCGATATTCCAAATCTTGAAACGGTCATAGTAATACTAATTTGTAATGTAGTAACACCTTAAATATAGTATTTTATTTGAATATTGAAAATATTTAGTGTATCCGGGTTCCTGGTGTGGGCTAAGCGTGTCTGATTGCTAAAAAGGGAATTTATTTTCTTATCGGTAATTCACGACCTGATTAAAAAGCAATTAATAAGCCTCCGACCTTTCTGTCTTGAGCGGTCTCTGCTTACTAATACAAAAAATCGCGCGCTTAATGTAAACGAATAAATAGTCCTAAGTGTAGTGAATACGACAGGAGGCTTTTAGGCATAATTAGCATTCTGGGATTAAATTCAATATCTGAAGTTGCGCTTAAAAAGAATGTTTCCGATAATTTCACGTTTGCTCTTAAATCAAAAGAAACTCACTCACTACTTTATTTGCGTATAATTTTATGCGCCCACGGTATAACTTTGATGCGGAGTTTGCCTCAGAAATACCCATAAGCATTACACTGTAATAAAAATTTAATGCCAATTATCAATGTTTATGTGAACTAAACTTTCTACTATTGGTTTAAATTTAAAAATCATAATTTAACTAAAATGGTAGACAGACTTTCCGATCCCATTGGACGACTGATGGGATTACGTTATAAATCGCACCCCTGGCATGGCGTTTCAATTGGGGAGAACGCCCCCGAAGAATTAACTGCTTTTATCGAAGTAGTTTCAACCGACACTGTAAAGTACGAAATTGATAAAGACAGCGGTTACTTGCGGGTCGACCGTCCCCAAAAATTCTCGAATGTGGTGCCTGCACTGTACGGATTTATTCCGCAAACCTATTGTGGCGCAAAAGTGGGTGAATATTGTTCGGAGAAAGTGAAACGAAAAGGTATAAAAGGCGATGGCGATCCCATTGATATTTGTGTGTTAACTGAAAAAGACCTGGCACATGGCGATTTGTTGGTAACCGCACGACCTATTGGTGGTTTCAGAATGATTGATGGCGACCAGGCCGATGATAAAATAATTGCAGTGTTAGACAACGATACCGTTTATGGACATTTTACCGACGTTTCGCAAGTACCTGAAATTGTAATCCAGCGTTTGGAACACTACTTCCTTACTTACAAAGACATGCCCGGCGTTGATTCGAATACCGAAATTGCGGCTACTTATGGGCAGGAAGAAGCCCGCGAGGTGATAAAATTATCGGTTGAAGATTACAACAACAAGTTTGCAAACTTAGGCAAATTGCTGTCATAAAAAAAAGCCTGGTTTAACTTTTAAGCCAGGCTTTTATTCTATTTTCAATCCAATAGAATTTTGTGAATATTTTCAGCGGTTTTATTTTCGTACTAAATCTAAATACGAATAGTTAAAATCGTTTTGTTCATCGTAGAAATCTTCACGCCGAACCTCGTTCCATACCGAATAGTTAATTTCCGGAAAATAAACATCGGCATCAAATGGTTGGTGCACCAGTGTAAGATAAAGTTTTCCGGCCACCGGGAAAAATTGTTTGTAAATCATTCCGCCGCCAATGATAAATGCTTCGTCTTCGTCCTTAACTTTTTCAATGGCTTCGTCGATGGAGAATACGGTTTCACAACCCGGAAAAACATCTTCCTCTTTATCGGTTATTACAATATGTCTCCGATTTGGCAATGGCCATTTCGGCAACGACAATAAGGTGTTGCGCCCCATAATAATGGTATGTCCGCTTGTAATTTCCTTAAAATGTTTCAAGTCGTTGGGCAAATGAAAAAGCAGATCGTTGTTCTTGCCAATGGCAAAATTCTCGGCAATGGCAACAATTATTGAGATATTTTTTTGGATTTTATCTGTCATTGAATTCAATATTAAACTGCAACAATTCCTTTTATGTGCGGGTGCGATTGATAACCGGCCAGATCAAAGTCCTCGAATTTAAAATCGAAGATACTTTTTACATCGCGATTGATTTTCATTGTTGGCAGAGGGTAAGGCTCTCGTGTGAGTTGCAATTTTACCTGTTCAATGTGGTTGGAATAAATATGTACATCACCAAGCGTGTGCACAAAATCACCGGGTTCGAGGCCTGTAACCTGAGCAACCATCAGGGTAAGTAATGCATAAGATGCAATATTAAAAGGAACGCCCAAAAATACATCGGCGCTTCGTTGGTACAGTTGGCACGACAGTTTTCCGTTGGCAACATAAAACTGAAAAAGGATGTGGCAGGGTGGCAGGTTCATTTTATCCAGTTCGCCAACATTCCATGCACTAACCAGATGACGTCGTGATTCGGGGTTGTTTTTGATCGAGTCAATTACTTGTGAAATCTGGTCAACATGGCCGCCATCAGGAGTTGGCCAGCTGCGCCACTGGTAACCGTAAATATGCCCAAGTTCGCCATCGTCATCGGCCCATTCATTCCATATCCTCACACCGTTATCCTGAAGGTATTTTACGTTAGTATCGCCTTGTAAAAACCAAAGCAATTCGTAGATGATCGATTTCAGGTGCAGCTTTTTAGTAGTTACCATCGGAAAACCTTCACTCAGATCAAATCGCATTTGATGTCCAAAACGGCTGATTGTTCCTGTTCCCGTGCGGTCTTCCTTAACCGCTCCCTTTTCTAAAATGGTTTCCAATAAATCTAAATACTGCTTCATTTCTAAAATATTTCTCACAAAAATAATCGTTCAAAAAGAACTGCTTCCAATTTCCGCAGTTTAAATATTCACAATTGACCTGAGGTTGTTAACGAGCACAAACTTAGTAATACTATCACTAAATTAAAGGTTAAGGATTGATGCGAGCACCGCATTTTTTGCAGAAAACGGCATCGTCGTCGTGCGATTGATGCAGGCAATGCGGGCAAACCTGGGTATTTCTTTCGCTTGATGGATTGATGATCTCGGCGGTAACAATACCGGTAGGGACGGCAATTATGGCATAACCCATAATCATTACAATACTTGCCAGAAACTGCCCCATTGGAGTCTCGGGGCTAATGTCGCCATAACCAACCGTGGTTAAAGTTACAATAGCCCAGTAAATCCCTCGTGGGATACTTGAAAAGCCATGCTTCGGTCCTTCAACGAGGTACATAATTGTGCCTATTATAATAACCAGTGTGGTAACAAAAAAAATAAAAACACTTATTTTCTCGCGGCTGTTCCAAAGCGCTTTGGCCAGTGTTCGTCCGGCCTGAGTGTAACGCGTAAGTTTTAATATCCTGAAAACACGAAGCAATCGTAAAATTCGAATTACCACTAAGCTGTGTGAGCCAACTATTATCAGACTTATGTAGGTTGGCAGCACCGACAGAAGGTCGATAATGCCATAAAAACTGAAAATGTAACGAAAGGGTTTATTAATTATTGCAATGCGCAACACGTATTCAACCGTAAAAATAAGGGTAATGGTCCATTCCAGAATTCGAAGAAGTTGCTGGTGGTTCTCTCGTATTCCGGGTACACTTTCGAGCATTACCAATACTACGCTGATGAGGATAACAAACAGCAACGCCACATCGAAAAGCTTTCCCCCCGGTGTATCGGCTTCAAAAATTATTTCGTAAATCTTTTGCTTGGTTTTATTCATCGCTCCTAATATTCCGAATAAATATACAAATATGAATTCAAAGTGTGGGGCAGGGGCTATAAAAAAGCCTTTCCCTGCAAGAGAAAGGCTTCTGAAATTATTTCGAATCGGTATTTATAGAACGGTTTTTACTTTTTCGTAAGGGAGGTTGAAAGCATCGGCAACACCTTTGTAAACGACTTTGCCATCAACAACATTCAGCCCTTTACGCAAAGGCTCGTTGTCTATACAAGCTTGTTTCCATCCTTTTCCTGCAATTTCAATAGCATACGGAAGTGTAGCGTTGGTTAATGCAATTGTTGAAGTGCGAGGCACGGCACCAGGCATGTTGGCCACACAATAATGCAATATATCGTCAATTACAAAAGTGGGTTCGGCATGTGTTGTTGCACTGGTGGTTTCAAAACATCCACCCTGGTCAACAGCCACATCAACCAATACTGTTCCCGGTTTCATAGTAATTAGCATGTCGCGTGTAACCAAATGGGGCGCTTTTGCACCCGGAATAAGCACTGCTCCGATAATAACATCGTGTGATTTGACCATTTCACGGATGTTGAATTCGTTGCTCATCATGGTTTTAACATTGGCGGGCATTATATCGTCGAGGTATCGCAAGCGTGGTAACGATACATCCATTATGGTTACATCGGCACCCATTCCAGCCGCGATTTTCGCCGCTTCGGTTCCAACGATACCACCACCAATAATCAGCACTTTTGCCGGAGTTACTCCTGGTACACCTCCAAGCAATACGCCATAACCACCAAATGTTTTTTCCAGATACTTAGCACCTTCCTGAACCGACATACGACCTGCAACTTCGCTCATAGGAACAAGCAATGGAAGCGAACGGTCGGGTAACTCAACTGTTTCGTAGGCCAAACAAACCGATTTGTTTTTAATCATGGCATGTGTTAACGGTTCGCTCGATGCAAAATGAAAATAAGTGTAAAGAATCTGGCCTTCTTTAATCAGTTTATACTCCGGCTCGATAGGCTCTTTTACTTTAATAATCATGTCGGCAATGGCGTAAACTTCTTCAATTGTTGGAAGCATTTTTGCCCCGGCATTCTCGTAGATCTCATCCTGAAATCCGCTGCCCATACCTCCGCCTGACTGAATGTAAACTTCATGTCCGTGTTTAACCAACTCGGCTGCACCCGCAGGTGTTAATGCAATTCGGTTCTCATTATTCTTAATTTCTGTTGGTACTCCAATTATCATTTTCTAAAATTTTGAGTTTTTTCTATATTCAAAAATAGGCCACTATTCGTGACTAAAACATGATAAATGCTCAGGGTTTCTAACGATTTGTTATAAAAGGATTAATGTTATTTCTTATTATTTTGAATTGGAAGTTATCTTTGTAATAAGATATCAATTTGTCTTAAAATTTCAATTATTATTTTCAGATTGTTAATCTTATATTTGCATGCTTTTAAAAAATATTTTAGAATATGCCAACAGTATCAGACAGAGGAAGGATAATGCCTGATTCTCCAATCAGGAAATTAGCTCCGATAGCTCAAAAAGCTAAAGAGAAAGGAGTAAAAGTATTCCATTTGAATATCGGTCAGCCCGATTTACCGACTCCTCCTGAAGCGCTGGCGGCAATCCGGTCGATCGACCGGCAAATTCTGGAATATACGCCCAGTGAGGGAATTCTTTCTTTTCGCCAAAAGCTGGCGAAATATTACCATAAATTCGATATAAATGTTGATGCCGAAGAGATTATTGTAACCTCGGGAGGCAGCGAAGCAGTAACTTTTGCTTTTATGAGTTGCCTCGATCCGGGTGACGAAATCATTGTTCCCGAACCTGCTTACGCCAATTACGAGGCTTTTGCGATTGTTGCAGGGGCAAAAATTAGGTCGATTGCCGGCAATATTGAGGAAGGATTTGTATTGCCACCGATTGAGGAGTTTGAAAAGTTGATTACTCCCAAAACCAAGGGGATTATGATATGCAATCCAAATAACCCAACCGGTTACTTGTATACGCAACAGGAAATGAATGCTATTCGCGACCTGGTTAAAAAGTACGATTTGTACCTGTTTTCCGATGAGGTTTATCGTGAATTTTGTTACACCGGCGCTCCTTATATTTCAGCTTTCCACCTGGAGGGAATCGAGCAGAATGTGGTATTGGTTGATTCAGTATCAAAACGTTACAGTGAATGTGGTCTTCGGATTGGAGCACTGATCACCAAAAACAAAGAAGTAAAAAAGAATGTGATGAAATTTTGCCAGGCACGTTTAAGTCCGCCACTTATTGGACAAATTGCGGCAGAAGCTTCGCTGGATGCCGATCCCGAGTACATGCTTAACAATTACAACGAGTATGTGCAGCGCCGAAAGTTTTTAATTGATGGCTTGAACCGGATTGACGGTGTATATTCGCCAATCCCGATGGGAGCATTCTACACTGTAGCGCGTTTACCGGTTGACAATGCCGATAAGTTTTGTGAATGGTTGCTCTCGGATTTTCAATATGAAGGGCAAACATTGTTTATGGCTCCTGCATCAGGCTTTTATACAGGCTCGGATAAAGGACAGGACGAAGTTAGGATTGCTTATGTACTGAATAAAGGCGATCTGGCAATTTGTTTAAAAATACTGGATGAAGCTTTAAAAGTGTATCCGGGAAGAAAAAGTCGCAATAGTTAATAGAAAGAGTTATTTATAAAAGCATAAAAAAATCCGGTTTGAATTTTCAAACCGGATTTTTTAGTTCTCTCCATATATTATGGCG
>DASQBW010000745.1:0-2808 GCA_035635015.1 Draconibacterium sp.
GGAAAAAAATTTGGTGTTGTTTCGTTTAACGATACCATGTTAAAAGAAGTAGTGTCGGGTGGGATTACAACCATCTCAACTGATTTTAAAGAAATGGGTAAAAACCTGGCAGACATGGTACTTACACACGATAAGTCAAAAGTCAGGAATAAGTCGCGTATGATTTTCAGAAATAGTTTATAAATGTTAAAAATGCTGTGTAACATCTTTTAATGATGATTTCAGGTTGCTATAAAAAGTATATTTGTGCCCACCAGTACCTACCAGTTGAAAATTGAATAGAATAAGTATATAAATTAAGAATATCATGACAAAAATTAGCACATTAATCGAAAAAATTAATGGAGGAGAGAATCCTTTGTTTAAAGAACTGTATGGAAGTGATTCAGCAGAACTAAAATCTCAGGCTGAACGTTATGCCAACCTAATGGGTGAATTCGAAAAGAAATTTGGGAACGATGATGTTTCATTATATAGTTCTCCCGGCCGTACCGAAATTGGTGGAAACCATACTGATCACAATTACGGTAGGGTTTTGGCAGGTGCAGTAAACCTTGATAACATAGCTGTTGCAGCACCAAATGGAACCAATACCGTCCGCATTCAATCAGCCGGATATCCTGAATTTCAGGTTGAACTGAGCGATTTTAGCCCTAGTGAAGATGAGTTTTATACGTCAACCTCATTGGTAAAAGGAATAGCTGCCAAAATGAAAGAAAACGGTTATAATATTGGCGGTTTTGATGCCTGCATCGAAGGTCGTGTTCCTAAAGGTTCAGGACTAAGTTCTTCTGCGTCTTTCGAAGTATTGATTGGTGCTATTTTTAATGCCCTTTTCAATGATGGAAAAATGGGTGCAGTAGAGAATGCGATAATTGGTCAGTGGAGTGAAAATAATTACTTCGGAAAACCATGCGGCTTAATGGATCAAACAGCATGTTCGGTAGGAGGTTTAATTACCATCGATTTTAAAGATCCGGCCAATCCAATTGTAAAAGAAGTTGATTTCGACTTCGTTTCAACCGGTTTTTCACTGGTAATAACAGATGTTGGTGGCGGACACGATGATCCTGCTTCACAGGCTGAATATGCTTCGCTTCCTACAGAAATGAAATCGGTTGCTGCAGAGCTCGGAGCCAATGTGTTACGCGAAGTGACACTGGAACAAATTGTGGACAAAATTCCTGAAATTCGCGAAAAAACTGGCGATCGAGCTATTCTTCGTGCCTATCACTTTCAGGGAGACAATGCACGCGTAGTTAAGCAGGTTGAAGCATTGGAAAACAATGATTTCAAAGCATTCCTTGACATGGTTGTAGAATCGGGTTACAGTTCGTACATGTACAATCAAAATATTTTTGACGTAGTTCATAAAGACGAACAAGTTGTATCATTAGGTTTGGCTTTAAGCGAAATGGTACTGAAAGGCAGCGGTGCATGGCGTGTTCACGGTGGTGGTTTCGGCGGAACTATCCAGGCATTTGTTCCACAGGATAAGTTGGAAGAATACGTTAAAGTTCTTGAGCATGTATATGGCGAAGGAAGTTGTCACACATTGTTTATCCGTTCTAACGGATCGATAAAACTTGAATTGTAAGCGAAAAAATATACGAATCTGATGAGTTTTAATATCGAGGAACATCCTCATAAGAGATATAATCCGTTAACTGGCGACTGGATTTTGGTGTCGCCGCACAGGTCGAAAAGACCCTGGCAGGGACAAGTGGAGAAGCCGGTTGTGCAGGAACGGCCAAAATATGATCCGAACTGTTACCTGTGTGCCGGAAATGAACGGGCAGGGGGTAAAGTAAATCCCGATTATAAAGGTACTTTTGTTTTTACCAACGACTTCAGTGCATTACTTACCGATACTCCGGAAGGTAGTGTTGATGAAGGTGAATTGTTTCAGGCACAAAGCGAAAGCGGAATATGTAAGGTAATTTGTTTTAACGAAGATCACAGCCTTACCATTCCTGAAATGGAAGTTTCAGCTATTCGAAAAGTAGTAGATGTTTGGCGTGAACAATTTGCTGATTTGGGTGGAGATCCGAACATTAACTATGTTCAGATATTTGAAAACAAAGGCTCAATAATGGGCTGCTCAAATCCGCATCCGCACGGGCAAATCTGGTCATCCAAAGGTATTCCTACTGAATTGTCGAAAGAGTGTAAAACTCAAAAAGAATATTTTGAAAAGCACGACCGCACCATGTTGTCGGATTATTTGAGTGCAGAACTGGATAAAAAAGATCGTTTGTTGGTTGAAAATGATCACTTTGTAGCCTTGGTGCCCTATTGGGCAGTGTGGCCGTTTGAAACTATGATAATCAGCAAACGTCCGGTACAAAACATTTTAGAGTTAACAGACGAAGAGCGAACAGGATTAGCAGATGTATATAAAAAGCTTACGGTGAAATACGATAATCTGTTTGAAACATCGTTTGCATATTCTGCGGGTTTGCACCAGGCACCTACCGATGGCAAAGACCATCCGGAGTGGCATTTGCACATGCATTTTTATCCGCCGTTGTTACGTTCGGCTACGGTGAAAAAATTTATGGTTGGGTACGAAATGCTGGCAACGCCACAGCGCGATATTACTGCTGAACAGGCAGCCCGTCGTTTACGCGAACTGTCTGACATTCATTATAAGCAACACTAAAACAAACGAGAGACTTATGGTTAAGAATCGTTTCTTAGAAGATCTTAAAAGCAATGGCAAATTGCATAATTTGCATATCCATTCGATAAATTCAATAATCAAAAATAATTTGACCTAAAACTTAAAAAAATGAGTAAGAATAAGTA
>DASQBW010000746.1:0-2970 GCA_035635015.1 Draconibacterium sp.
GGTAAAAACTGCTCGAACGGAATTTTTTAAGGCTGTCGCAATTCGTTGCGGGAGCATTTCATTTGAATCATTTTCTTAATTAATTAAAAGATAGCTGCTATGGTAAATAAAATTACAAGTTTAGCCGAGTACTTCCAAAAGTACAAGGAAAGTGTGGCTGACCCCGATGAATTTTGGGGACAAATAGCCGAAAGTCATTACTGGCAAAAAAAATGGGACCAGGTTTTAGACTATAAATTTAAAGGAGATGGCGCGCCTGATGTCAATTGGTTTGTTAATAGCAAACTAAATATTACAGAGAATATTTTTGAACGCAATCTATTTCTGCGCAAAGATCAGGTTGCACTTATTTGGGAACCTAACGACCCGAAAGAAGCTGAAATAAGACTTACCTACGGCCAGTTGTTCGACAAAGTAAAACAGTTTGCCAACGGACTAAAAAAGATTGGTGTTAAAAAAGGCGACCGCGTAGCCCTGTACCTACCAATGGTACCCGAGCTGGCCATTGCCATGTTGGCCTGTGCCCGTATTGGAGCCATCCATTCCATTGTTTTTGCAGGATTCTCGGCAACCGCGTTAGCCGACCGTATTATCGATGCTGAAGCAAAAGTGGTTATTACATCCGATGGCGGATTCAGAGGAACCAAATCAATCCCACTAAAACATATTGCTGACGAAGCAATGGAAAAATGCCCTTCCGTAGAATTTTCAGTAATACTAAAACGCACTGAAGAAGAAATTAAATGGGTAGATGGCAGAGATATTTGGTGGCACGATCTGATTGCTGATGTAGACTGCGAAAACAAAGCAGAAACCATGGATGCCGAAGATGTCCTTTTTATTCTCTACACTTCTGGATCAACCGGAAAACCAAAAGGAGTTGTACATACCACAGGAGGCTATATGGTTTATGCCGAATACACCTTTAAAAATGTATTTCAGTACAGCGATGGCGATGTTTACTGGTGTACTGCTGATATTGGCTGGGTAACCGGCCACTCCTACATTGTTTATGGCCCGCTGTTAACCGGAGCAACCTCTATTATGTTCGAAGGAGTTCCCACCTGGCCCGATGCCGGCCGTTTCTGGGAAATCGTAGATAAATACAAAGTCAACCAATTTTATACCGCTCCAACTGCAATTCGTGCGCTAGTGGCACAAGGCGATGAGTGGGTTACCAAACACGATTTAAGCTCGTTAAAAGTGCTCGGCACCGTTGGAGAGCCCATAAATGAAGAAGCATGGCGCTGGTATCACGACCTGGTAGGAAAAGGTCACTGCCCGATTGTTGATACCTGGTGGCAGACTGAAACAGGAGGAATTATGATCACTCCTCTTGCCGGAATTACGCCTACTAAACCATCGCTGGCGACACTACCACTTCCGGGTATTCAACCCGTATTACTCGACCATGAAGGAAATGAGTTGAAAGGCAACAGCGTAGAAGGTATACTTTGTATGAAATATCCATGGCCGGGAATGTTACGCACAACCTGGGGCGATCATCAACGCTGTTATCAAACCTATTTCGCATCGTTTCCGGGCTATTACCTTACCGGCGACGGAGCCAAACGCGACGAGGAAGGTTATTACCGTATTATTGGCCGGATTGATGATGTAATTAACGTTTCAGGGCACCGTATCGGAACGGCTGAAGTGGAAGATGCCATCAACCAGCATCCAAAAGTGGTAGAATCTGCAGTTGTAGGCTATCCTCACGATATTAAAGGGGCTGGTATTTATGCATATGTTATTTGTGAAGAAATGACCGATGCAGAATTGGCATCAATCGAAGCCGAGATAAAAGCAACTGTAACAAAATTTATAGGGCCTATTGCCAAACCCGATAAAATTCAGATTGTGAGCGGACTACCAAAAACAAGATCGGGAAAAATTATGCGGCGCATATTGCGTAAAATTGGTGAAGGTGATGCCACCAACCTGGGCGACACCTCAACACTACTCGATCCGGGCGTAGTTGATGAAATAATCGAAGGAGCAAAAGTTGAAGTAAAACGCTAACCTATAAAACAGACACCTTTCTCGCAAAGGTGTCTGTTTTCTTTTAATCAACCTGTAACTTTTACTGAATAAGAATTCAGACATAATTAAATGCCGGATTTCAAGCTATGGCATTTAAAATTTTAATGCTTGTATCCCAAAAATCAAATAAACTAATCAATAAAAAAATGAAAGGAATAAGAATAACTAACCGATGGATTGTTGTGGTAGGTGCAATACTTATACAATTAGCACTTGGTGCTATTTACGCATGGTCGGTGTTTACCCAGTTATTAACCGATGCTAATGGAGATTACGGTTTTACTGCTTCTGAAACCGCCTGGGTATTTTCACTTGGGCTTGCCACATTTGCTGTGGTAATGGTATTTGCCGGAAAATGGCAGGCTAAATCGGGGCCAACCATTGTAGCATTAACTGGTGGAATTGTTTTAGGCGCCGGATATATCCTGGGTGGAATTTTCGGAAGCTCAATAATTGCTCAGTTGCTCTGTATTGGAGTACTGGGTGGTGCCGGAATTGGGCTGGCTTATGTTGTGCCTATAGCGGTAGGCGTTAAATGGTTTCCCGATAAAAAGGGACTTATAACCGGTTTAGCCGTTGCAGGTTTTGGATTTGGCGCAACCATCTGGGTAAAACTTGCCGGATCATGGTTTGGAGGTTTACTTAATACTACCAATGTTTTTGGATTACCAAGTGTTCAAAGCGTTTTTGTAATTTACGGAATAGCATTTACAATAATGGTTTTACTTGGCTCTATAGTTATGGTAAACCCACCGGAAGGTTACAAGCCCGAAGGTTGGGAGCCTCCTGCTGATACAAAGAAAAAACAATCGGGAGTTGTTGAATTCGACTCCGGGAAAATGCTCAGAACAAAACAATTTTATGCCATCTGGCTGGTTTTCATATTCTCGGCTTTGGCAGGATTAATGGTTATTTACTGTATAAAAC
>DASQBW010000747.1:0-2635 GCA_035635015.1 Draconibacterium sp.
TCGATATACAACAGATGAAGATGCAGATAATTTGTTGCGTCTGTTTGAAAAAGTGAAGAAGAAAGGCATAAACATTGCCATGATGGCACATTTTAATCATCCGGGCGAATTAAAAACTGATGCTGTACAAGAAGCGGTAAAACGTTTAATCAACGCCGGAGTGCAAATTCGGTCGCAATCGCCATTACTCCATCATATTAATGACCATAGCGACATTTGGGCCGAAAACTGGAAAGAACAGGTTAAGTTGGGAATTATTCCTTACTACATGTTTATTGCCCGAAATACCGGAGCCCAGGACTATTTTGCCGTAACACTAAATAGATCGTGGCAAATTTTCAGAAAAGCATACAACCAGGTAAGCGGAATTTGCCGTACCGTAAAGGGGCCAAGTATGTCGTGTAATCCAGGGAAGGTACAGATAGTGGGTGTTAGCGAAATTGCGCGACAAAAAGTATTTGTACTAAACTTTTTACAGGGACGTGATCCGAGTTGGGTCGGTCGTCCGTTTTTTGCAAAATTTGATCCGGATGCCATTTGGCTCGACGATTTAGAACCTAGCTTGGGCGAATCGAATTTTTTCTACGAGCAATCGTTTATTGAACTGCTGGCTTAAAAAAATCGATTCTCTCAAATTCACATCGTTATATCGTGTTTTTCCGTTTAATATTTTGTACACTGGTAACGTATTCAATCAGTTCAGCAAAGAAGGCTGTAAAATTGTGCTCCAATGCAATATAATTATCCAGAAGAATCGTCTTTGCTTTAGCTGATTTACTAGGAAGGCTTGAATGTTTACCCATAACTTCAAGTGCGAGAACAATGCCATCAACTGAAGCATAAGAAGCCAAACGTTTATTCTGGATAAGAAAGGGTAAAAATCCCTGAATCCGTCGAGGCAAGATTAAAAAATGACTGAGTAAAACAGCATGCACATATTTGGTATATTGGTGTAATAGAATGCTGGAATAATCGCCCCAGTTTTTTGCTAAAAAATGATCGTACATAAAATCAACAACAATGCCGGCATAAAGGCCAAATTCAGCACGAAAGAACAACCGGGCCTCCCGATGTAAAGGATGATTGTCGGTAAAAGAATCGATTTGGCGGTGAAGTAAAATGCCTTCGGCAATTTCAGCGTCGTATTTCAGGTATTTATTGCCTTTTACATCGTCGCCAATAAAATTCCCGATCAGTTTTTTTTCCGATTCGCCCGATAAGTATAGATGAGCTAAATAATTCATTGTTACAAAACTAACACAATGCAAATAAATTTGTTTTTTATTTCGATTTTTTACAATTAAAAATGACTCAAAATCAACAAATTAAACGAACATGATTTATGTTTTATTAAGGATAAGCCATTAGCTATTTGTTAGCTTTTTTTTAATGTTTACATTTGCATCCCAAAGTAGTGTTATGACTAAAAGAATAGTTGCATTCGGAGAAATTGTTTGGGATATTTTACCAAATGGTAAAGTATTGGGCGGAACTCCGTCAAATTTCGTGTTCCGATGCAATTCTTTGGGCGATAAAGGTTATCTGCTATCGCGTGTTGGTGACGATGAACTTGGAGCAGAAGCCATTAAAACCTTAAAAGAACTTGGAATATCTGACACAAATGTTCAGATCGACTCAAGCTTTAAAACTGGCACTGTGGAGGTTAACTTTGACGAAAACAATGAAGCCACTTACAATGTGGCCCCCGATGTAGCTTTTGATCATATAGAGTTTTCAGCCGAAGCATTAAAACTGGTAAGGAAAGCGGATTGTTTGGTTTTTGGATTATTACCACAACGTTTTGGGTTATCAAAAAACACGCTTCGCGAGTTGATTAAAGAGTCACCCGATTCACTACATTTTTTTGACCTGAAGTTGTTTGAACACTTTTTTAGTAAAAAGGTGGTAAAAAGGCTGCTAAAAGCTGCCAATGTGGTAAGAATCAAGGATAAGGAAATAGAATTCCTCGCTCAGAAATTTGAGTTAGAATATGATAATACGGAAGATTTTGCAAGAGTATTATCGGATAAATTTAAAATCGACATTGTTTTAATTACGCGGGGAAGTTCCGGCGTGTTAGCATTTCATTCACAGGAAGGTTTATTTTTTGAGCCCGGATATGATTTGCCGGTAAAAGATAATGTTGGATCAGGAATGGCATTTGCAGCCGGCTTTTTACATTATTATTTAAATGGTAAGTCGGTAGAAGAGTCATTACGTTTTGGGAATGCAGTTGGAGCACTAAACACAACCAAACGGGGTGCTACAAGTCCGTTCTCCAAAAACGATGTGTTGGCCTTTATGGAGAATACCCAACAACATCAATCTGCACTATAGATTTTTTTCAAATATCCTATATTTTTAAACATCTGTTTTTCGGTAACTAAAACAACGCTTTTTATGTTTAAAACTAAAAAGCTACACGATGAAGGTTACTGCACAAGACATTACGGAAGCACTTCTTGCACAATTATGGGCAAGATTTCTGGAGCGGGTTTCATATGCTCATAAATACCAGCAACTGGTTGTAGAAAAGGGAGGGAAAGTAGTAAATGACCACATTGCCTTTCGGACTTTAAATACGCATACCGGAGAACAACCCGAAGGAATCAGGGCAATAAAACATATATTAAAC
>DASQBW010000748.1:0-5280 GCA_035635015.1 Draconibacterium sp.
GCCCAAAGCACCGGAATCCCTGTGAACGGATCACGCGATCCCCACCGCCCCGGACCAATAAGAATATACGGGCGATCCTCTTTTTCAAACCATTCGTTTAATTTGCTGATTTCCTGTGCCATTTGTTTGGTTTTAAGTTTGTCGAATTTATCCGGATCGACATAAACCACATCGCGGATATCTTTAATTTTGCCGTTTCCCATACCTTGTTCGGCGTACATAAATACCTTTTCGTCGGGCACCATTTCGATATTCACTTCCACCTGTTCTTCCATGCGGATGAGTGGCTTTATTTGCAGCAAATAAAGGGTTGGTAAACCATTTTGAGCAGGCTCCAAATCAATGGCGTATTCAATTTCAACCGGCGATCCCATTGCTTCTTTAAACAATTTTAAAAGCAGTTGCAGCGTATCGGCCAGTGGCAGATGATTGTACTTTAAGATATTTGCAAAATCAACCACTTTGGGGCCTGTTCCCTGAATTCCCGGTATCAAATCGTCATTTTCAATAAGATAGGTTGATACTGAATGTTCCAGTGTTCCGTCTTCTTCAGCTTCTTTAATCCGGTATTTTTTTATCGCTGCATCTTCACCATCTTTCACCAGGTCGATATCAGGATTCAACAGGTCAATTGCATAAAACTGTTTTTGTGTATCGCGCAACTGGTCTTTTAACGACGATGCATTCAGACTGGGGTATTTCGGACAAAAACGGAACGAATTTTCGCCACCAACAACATACATTCCAAGCCCAACGGCAGCTACAGAAAAACCGTCTTCAGGCTCCATGTAAGCAATGGGGTAGTAATTAAACGACTGTGCCACTCCCGAAAGTGTTGGATAATATTTGTTGTTGTACTCATGACCAATTACTTCCTGAATGACCACAGCCATCTTTTCCTCTTCAATCTTATAGTTTACAGCATCAAAATAAGCCTGTGCCGAATCGGTAAAAATACTTGAATAAACCAGTTTTATTGCCGTTTCCAACTGCTGGTAACGTACCATCAGGTCGGGGTGATTATTGGGAATAAGGTAAGTTGCATAAACACCTGAAAAGGGTTGTAGCAAAGAGTCCTCAAACAAACCTGAAGAGCGCACAGCCAGAGGCCTTTTTATCTTTGTGAGATATTCAATCAGTCTTTTCCTGATCTTATTGTCGAACTCTGATTCGAGGAAATGTTTTCGAATGGCTGTGTAATCATTCAGCGAATAAATATCGTCGTAAAGATTATTGGTTTCAATAAATTTATCAAACTCCAGCGCCCCAATAATTGATGTTGACGGGATACGGATATTCATGTCGGGGATAAGTTTTGAGAAATCGATATTCTCGATAAAATTGCAGATAAATGCAATTCCACGCCCTTTGCCACCCAGCGAACCTTTTGCCAGGCGAACAATAAAACGACTCGACGAAACGAATTCCGAATCGAAGTTAACTATTGTTCCGCGCAAACGTTCGAAGCGTACTTTTTTAAAGCTGTCGAGACAAAACCGGCGCAACTCTTCCGGCGTATCAAAATCGGAAAGTTGAATCGGCATCAGCAACTCGGCAAGGTTTATTTCTCCGCGTGCCATTAACCATGTTGAAAAAGAATTTCTGCTTCCGTGATATTGCAACGATTCTTCAGGAATATCTCTGAACTTTTCCTGAAATTCTACCAGGTTCTTTGCGTGCGTTATGGGCAAGCCATTCAGTCCTTTAAACACAAAAGCGCCAAAACCAAGCCTGCGATTCAGGAAATTAACGATATCCATCGACAAGCTTTCAGAATTCTTATCGATAAAATCGGCCCCTACGGTTTTTGCTCGATGTGCGTTAGAAATATCGTGTGATTGCAACAACAGAGGAATAGGAAATTTTCGGGTTTCCTGGGTGAATTTCAATAATTCAATACCTGCGTTTTCGTCTTCCACACCGGCTTTCTCGAACTTTACATCGGAAATAACACAGAGCATGTAACGCCGGTAGCTATTTATAAATTTTACAGCCTCCTCGTAATTGTCAACCAAAATTACCTTTGGCCGCGCACGCATTCGTAAAATCTTATGCAATTCATCTTTGGCATCTTCATTAACAAGCATCTGTGTTTGTGTCATTACTGTAGAGTACAGCATGGGCAAATACCGCGAGTAATACTGAATGCTGTCTTCCACCAGCAAAATTATCCGAACGCTACCATTTTGGGTGTCGCGCGCCACATTGCTTTTGTCCTCAATGTATTTAATCATGGCCATAAACACATTCGAATTGCCGTTCCACACAAAAATACGGTCGATAAAATCAAGTTTTCGTCGCTCGGTTTGAAAGAAACGCAAATCGGCATTGTTATTTACCAATAATAGTAAAGGTGCTTTTGGCCTTACCTCTCTAATGGATCGTGCTGTTTTAACCGGTGTGTTCTTGTCCATTCCCGCCATCACAATTATCAGATCAAAATCGCGGTGTTGTAATATAAGCAAAGCTTCTTCTTTGCTGTGAACACTGGTAAAACGAGGTGCTGCATATAGGTTCAGTTGCAGGTATTCGCCAAAAATTTTATCGCTGAACTGCCCTTCGCGTACAATGGAATACGAATCGTAAAGCGTTGCCACCAACAGCACTTCTTTTACTTTGGTAGGCATTAATTCCTGGAAAATATCGCGGTCGTTTTTGCGCTTTTTGTAAATGGTGGATAGAGCTATATTGTCGATGTCCATTGCTAATCTTATTTAGCTTTTGAAGTTAGGGAATTTTTGGTGTTTGAAGAATGACAGGTGGAAAAATCATTAAGTTTATTGGTTTTTCGAATTGACGAACTTCTTTTTTACTTACACAAAAGTATTACTCCGTTTGGGCACCTTCGTTAATGGTATCATTCCCCGTTTTTTCAGTTTGTGCCCCTTGGGGCGAAGCCTGTGCCCCTACATTTTAGCGCTGCGCCCCTTGGGGATTGTTCCGTGCCCCCCGGGGATTGTCTTTCAAAAACAGGGGCGCGCCTTGTGCCCCGTGTAGAACGTTTTGTGCCCCATGGGGATGGCTTTGCGAAAACGGGGGCATGCTATGTGCCCCTTGGGGATGAATGTATGCCCCTTGGGGCGAAGCTTGCCAAGACAGGGGATTATTGTATGCCCCCGGGGGATTGTTTTGTGCCCTTTACTTCTGATTCCACTAAAAACCTTCGGCGAAGCGGTTTTGACACCAATAAATTCAGTGATTTCCGGGGCAGATCGAATTCATATACTTTCCCGATTACTTTTTCGAATATGGACATAAAAAATCCCGATCTGTCGAGTGACAAACCGGGATACCATATTTTTTAGTCGTACTGCAAGGATGTCATCTTTTAAAAGATGACATCCTCGTACAAATGCTAATCTAATTTATGAATCACCAAACCTGAACGCAATTTGGGTTCGAACCAGGTGGTTTTTGGCGGCATAATATTTCCGCTGTCGGCAATGTTTATCAATTGTTGCATAGAAACCGGGTACAGAGCAAAGGCGGCTTTCATTTCGCCCGAATCAACACGGCGTTTCAGTTCTGCCAAACCTCGAATTCCTCCAACAAAATCGATTCGTTTTGAAGTACGCAAATCTTTGATATCCAAAATCGGATCCAACACCTGGTTGGAAAGGATGGTAACATCCAGAATTCCAATTGGGTCGTTATCGTTGTAAGTTCCTTCTTTGGCAGTTAGTTTATACCAGCTTCCGGCCATGTACAAGCTAAATTCGTGCAATGCCGATGGTTTAAAAATGTCGGCTCCCATGTTTTCCACATCGAATCCTTTCGAAAGCTCAGCAAGGAAATCGATTTCCGATAAGCCATTTAAATCGGTTACCACACGGTTGTAATCGATAATCTGCAATTGGTTATCCGGGAAGTGAACGGCCATAAAATAGTTATACTCCTCATCACCTTTATGATTTGGATTCTGAGATGTTTTCTCAGCACCAATTCGCGCTGCAGCTGCAGTTCGGTGGTGACCGTCGGCCACGTAAGTAAACGGAACTTTTTCTTCAAAAAATTGTTCCAGTTTGGTATTTGTTTCGGCATCGTCAATGGTCCAGAAATGGTGACCAAAACCGTCTTCAGCAGCAAAATCGTAATCCGCAGCTTTGCTTTTTACAATGTTCTCAACAATCGCGTCGATTTCAGCAACAGCTTTGTAAGCAAAAAATACCGGTTCGATGTTGGCATTCAAATAACGCGTTAAAACCATGCGGTCTTCCTCTTTCTCCGGACGGGTAAGTTCGTGCTTTTTAATGATACCGTTTTCGTAATCGGCACAGGCAGCAGCACCTACAATTCCATACTGGGTAACGCCATTCATAGTTTGCGCATAGATATAATATTTGGCCTCGGCATCATCCTGCAGCCAACCTTTTTCCTGAAAAGCTTTAAAGTTTTCAACGGCTTTGTTATACACCGTTTCAGAGTGAATATCGTCCACTCCCGGGCATTCAATTTCGGCTTTTGTTATTCGAAGCAACGATTTCTCTTTTCCTTCAGCCATTACAGCTGCTTCTTCCGAATTCATTACATCGTAAGGAAGACAAGCCAGTTCTTCAACAATTTCTTTTTGAGGACGAAGTCCTTTAAATGGTTTGATTATCGCCATGTTAAATTTACAGTTAATGTGTTATTGAGTAAATGAGTGAATGAGTTCGTTTCACTCAGTAGCCCTACACAAATTTTGAGACAAAAGTAGTTATTTATTCAGTTTCCTATTTAAAAATTTCTTATACCCGGCTGCTAATTTCGATAATTCGGTAAGGTAAGTTCTTGACTCCATATATTTCTGTTCATCAATGTAATTTCTTCTGAATGCTATTGTTGAACAAGCTAAACATTCGCGTATTGAGCCACGCACAATGCGCAAATATCTTAAAGACAACGGAATACTCTCGCCATATCCTTCCGCAATATTTAGTGAAATTGATGTAGCTGCCCGGTTGAATTGGCTTCCCAGTTCAAACCTTTCTTCTTTAGGAAACCGGATTATTAAATCGTAAACAAAATCGGTGAAATCAAGTGATTTTTTGTACAACTCCAACGATTCATAGTCGAAGAAACTGGAATGAGGATAATTTTTCATAGTAATTGAATTTTAGGATGATAGCAAAAGTTACAAAAAACAATACACTTCTACCAATGCCCCCATACCTCATTCACTCAGTTACCATTTCATTCAATCACTCATTCACTAAATTCCTCAATCACTATTTTACTTATTCACCTTATGCGTTCTATCGCCGTTTTCAAAGAAATCGACAATTTGCTGAGCCGCTGCCA
>DASQBW010000749.1:0-7133 GCA_035635015.1 Draconibacterium sp.
GTCTGCAAACTCAGAGGTTTCTGCTGCCGTTTCGGGGGGTAGCTTTGGTTATTTCGATGGAAATCTTTCCGGCTCGTTTTCAACAGATAAAGTGCAACACATGCTTGCCTTTAACGGAAAACGGTCGGACGGTTACACCAATAATACCGATTTTGATGAGTTGAATGGGTTTTATTCAAATCAATTGAATACCGAAAAAGGTGTGCTGAAATTTCAGTTGGGTGTTTCAGAAAAAGGATTTGGAGCCAATAGTTTTTACACACCCAAGTATCCGAACCAGTATGAAGCCACAAAAACATTATTCACCTCGGTTAAGTGGGAAGGAAACGGGCCGTTGCATCTAACACCCATTGTTTATTACCGGAGACATCAGGATCGATTTGAGTTATACCGAACCGACAAGTATCAACCAACAAATGGTGGTTACAACGTTTGGCAAAACGATACACTACCGAGCTGGTACACTGGTCACAATTATCACCTGACTCATGTTTACGGAGCTAACCTGAACTCGTGGGTAAAATGGGCTGCCGGTAAAACTGCTTTTGGTATTGAATTCCGTCGCGAGCAGATTTATAGTAACAAGTTGGGTTTGGATATGGACGAGCCAAAAGATGTACCTGGAGAAGATGCGCAGTTTACCAAATCGGACGACCGTAATACGGTTTCAGGATTTTTGGAACATGCTTACTATAAAAATAACTGGACATTTACTGCCGGTCTGATGGTGAACTACATTTCTGGAAGTGATTTGGGATTAAATGTTTTTCCGGGGATTGATATTAGTTATAATGTATCGGAAGCGGTTAAATTGTATTCAAGCTACAATACATCGCTGCGTATGCCAACATTTACCGATCTATACTACAAAGGACCAACAAACATTGGTAATCCCGACTTGAAACCGGAAAAATCGGCTACACTTGAAGGAGGTTTAAAATTAAATTCAGGTTGGATTCGCGGGCACGCTGTTCTTTTTTACCGCCACGGAAAAGATATAATTGATTGGGTAAAGGGAGATCCGACCTCAGAGATATGGCAACCACAAAACCTAACCGAGATAAATAACTTGGGAACTGAGATTCAGGCACAGTTGCTTTTCCGTAATCAATATGGAAATCAGTACCCTAATGTTCAGGTTAGTTACCTCTATAATAATGTAGAAAAGGGTAATGCTGATTTTGTATCGAACTATGCGCTCGATAACCTGAAACATAAACTTACAGGCTCGGTAAACGAGCAGCTGGCAAAAGGATTAACATTTGATTTGCGTTTTGTATTCCAGGATCGGGAAGGAAGCTACACGCTATTCGAGAATAAAGCGCCGGTTGGTGAAGTTGCTTATGATCCGTTTTGGATTTTCGATGGAAAACTGAATTACGCCAGAAACAGGTTCACAATATTTGCATCGGTAAACAATATTTTAGATAATCAATACAATGATATTGGTAATGTAATACAGCCCGGACGGTGGTTTAAAACCGGTTTAATCTATAAAATCGGATTTAATTAAGTTGTTTTAACGCTTGGTTTAAGTTTTTGAAAATTAATATTATAAGCCGGGAGTTTACCTTTTTTTGGGGGCTTCCGGCTTTTATGTCAATGGCATCCGTTTTTCGAAATCTACAAAAATTGTATCTTCGCCGAAAATTAGATAATCATGTTGAAAGGGATATTAGCAGTTTCAGGACAGTCGGGCCTGTTTAAAATGGTTGCCGAGAGTAAAAACAGCATTATTGTTGAATCGTTAGACACTAAAAAGCGTATACCGGTGTATTCTACAGCCAAAGTCTCAGCTTTAGAAGATATTGCAATTTATACGTACGAAGAAGATGTGCCATTAAAAGATGTATTTAAGGCCATTTCAGATACAGAAGATGGCGGGCCTGCAATTTCACATAAATCTTCAGGAAATGAACTAAAGGAATATTTTGCAAAAGTATTGCCTGAATATGATCAGGATCGCGTTTACGTTTCCGATATTAAAAAAGTATTACAATGGTACAATGTTTTGCAGGAAAAAGATATGCTCGATTTTACTGAAAAAGAAGAGGAAGATAAACCGGAAGAAAAGGCAGACTAAAACAACCTGTAGTTGTTAACGGCTTTGGGATTTTCCAGCGATTCGCTTTTCTCAATTAGAAGATCAAAAAGTTTAGCAGTGGCCAATGCATCACCTGAAGCGCGGTGCCGGCCGTTAATTTCAATACCCAAATCAGCACATAACTTCCCTAATGAATAGGATGGGTGATTTGGCAATAACTTGCGCGACAATTTAACAGTACACATTGTTTTACGATTGTAGTTGTATCCTAAACGCGCATATTCTTCTTTTATAAACTTATAATCAAAACTTACGTTGTGGGCAACAAATGTTCTACCCATTGTCATTTCCACAATTTCTTTGGCAACCTGGTAAAATTTTGGAGCATTTTTTACCATCTCATTATCAATTCCGGTCAGCTCTGTAATAAAAAAAGGAATATCCATTTCGGGATTAATAAGGGTTGAATAAGACGCGGTAATTTCTTGCCCGTTATGCTGGTAGATAGCTATTTCCGTGATCTTCCCGTTTTTATAACTCTGGCCGGTTGTCTCTATATCGATTATTGAAAACAAAATGTATAATATTTTGAATTTATTGATGTTTAATGTTTAAATTTGTTAAAAAATATTTTTAAGCATAAAATTATGAGAGGTGTCTTTTTTTGATACCTGAAAATTAATTTCTAAATTGCCCTATAGATTTTTACAAAAACAAAGAACAAAATAAATTCAAAACTATGAAAAAATTTACTCTTCTCTTTTTTGCACTTGTTTTGACTTTTGGTGCTGCTATTGCACAAAATTCAGAGAATAAGTGGGCGATTGGTCTTGGACCAGGTATTGACTATAACCTGGAAAGCGAGAATACTGGAATCCTGGCTGATTTTTATATCAGTAGATACTTGAGTCCCCGTTTCGATTTGATGTTAGACAATAGATTATCGTTTGATGATCCGGGAATCGATGTATTCAATACTTTATTAAATCTTCGTTTAAAACTTTATAACGAAGATAATGCCGTTCAGCCTTATTTATTTGCCGGTCCTGGTATGATGTGGGATAACATGGAATCAGGTGTTAACTTTGATGCAGGTGCAGGGTTAAAATTCCCTGTTAGTCAGAACACTTCATTGTTTGTTTCTGCTTCATACGTTAAAGGTATTGACGGAATGCGTGAGGTTAACGGAGTTGGTGCCGATGTAACCGACGATCATATAATGGTTACAAGTATTCTTGAATTTGCACTTGGAAAAGCAAAAGACTCTGACGGTGACGGTGTCAAAGATAAAAAAGACGAATGTCCGGATACACCTCCGGGCGTACAAGTGGATGAGAAAGGTTGTCCGATTGACTCAGACGGCGATGGTGTTCCTGATTACAAAGATGAATGCCCTAATGAGCCTGGTTTACCTGCATTAGCTGGTTGTCCTGACAGAGATGGAGACGGAATTGCTGATAAAGACGACGAATGTCCTGATACTCCTGGATTGGCTAAATTCAACGGTTGTCCTGATACTGATGAAGACGGAGTTCCGGATCCAAAAGATAAATGTCCTGATACTCCAAAAGGATGCCCTGTTGATGCCGACGGTTGTCCGCTCGATTCGGATGGCGACGGTGTAATTGATTGTGAAGATGATTGTCCTTCAGAAGTTGGTCCTGCAAGCAATAACGGTTGCCCGGACTGGAGTGAAATTTCAATACCTACTATTTACTTTGATTTTGATAGCGACGTATTGAAGCCTGCCGCTACTGATGAATTGGATAAACTGGCTGATCAGTTGAATGCCGCTAAAGAGTACGACATTGTAATTGGAGGCCACACTTGTAACATTGGTACCGACGCTTACAATATGACACTTTCTGAAAAACGTGCGCAGGCAGTTGTGAAATACCTACTTAAAAAAGGTGTAAACAACGCATATGTAGGTTCTAATAACTATGGCGAAAGCAGACCTGCTGTTCCGAATACAACAATTTCGAATAAACAGAAAAACCGTAGGGCAGAATTTGAAGTTGCAAAAATTCGCAAGTAATTATTAATTAAATATTTTGGAAAAGCTCTGTCAATCGACAGGGCTTTTCTTGTTTATGGCCGTAATGTATTATCTTTGCGGTCTCAAAAAATAGTAGCATAATTATGAGTATTGAAAGTTTAGTACAGAAAAGTACAGTTGACGCAATAAAGTCTTTGTATAATGCAGATCTACCGGAAAACCAGGTACAGGTTCAGAACACCCGCAAAGATTTCGACGGCGATATTACTGTTGTGGTGTTCCCATTTTTACGCTACTCAAAAAAATCGCCCGAACAAACTGCCGACGACCTTGGCAAATTTCTGGTAGATAATCTTGAAACCGTTGAGAATTTTAATGTTATAAAAGGATTTCTGAATCTTGTTGTCAACGAAAATTACTGGCTGAATATTCTTAAGAATAGTTATTCTAATGTCTCATTTGGATTCAAACAGATTACAGATAAAAGTGAACTGGTAATGGTTGAATATTCATCGCCAAACACCAATAAACCACTTCACCTTGGTCATATCAGAAACAACCTGTTGGGATTTTCTATCTCTGAGATTTTAAAGGCCAACGGTAAAAAGGTGGTTATGACCAATATTGTAAACGACCGTGGTATCCACATCTGCAAATCGATGTATGCCTGGCAGCAATGGGGAAATGGTGAAACCCCGGAAAGCACAGGTATGAAAGGCGACCACCTCGTTGGAAAATACTACGTTGAATTCGATAAACATTACAAAGCCGAAATTGCAGAGTTGGTTGAAAAAGGCGTTTCTAAAGAAGAAGCAGAAAACCAGGCACCATCAATTATTGCAGCCCGCGAGTTGTTGAGAAAGTGGGAGGCAAAAGATGAGGAAACAGTTGCCCTTTGGAAAATGATGAACAACTGGGTGTACGAAGGTTTCGATGTAACCTATAAAACACTAGGAGTTGGATTCGACAAGATCTATTACGAATCGGATACTTACCTTGTTGGAAAGGAAGAGGTATTAAGAGGCCTTGAAGAAGGTACGTTTACAAAACGCGAAGATCACTCGGTTTGGGCCGATCTTACAGGCGACGGATTGGATCATAAAATTTTGTTACGCAGCGACGGAACCTCAGTTTATATGACACAGGATATTGGTACAGCTAAAATGCGTTTTAACGACTATTCAATCGATAAAATGGTTTATGTGGTGGGTAACGAGCAAAACTACCATTTCCAGGTGTTGGCTATTTTGTTGGATAAACTCGGTTTTAGTTGGGGAAAAGATTTGTACCACTTCTCGTATGGGATGGTTGAATTGCCATCAGGCAAAATGAAATCGCGCGAAGGTACTGTTGTTGATGCCGATGATTTGGTTGAAGATATGGTTGAAGTAGCTCGCGAAATGTCTGCTGAGTTAGGAAAGCTGGATTCGTTAACTGGCGACGATGCAGAAAACACCTTTAAGATGATTGCCCTTGGAGCGTTGAAATATTTCATTTTGAAAGTTGACCCACGCAAAAATATGATGTTTAACCCGGAAGAATCCATCGATTTTAACGGAAATACCGGGCCATTTATTCAATACACTTATGCACGTATAAAATCAGTACTTCGTAAAGCTGCTGATCAGAATATTAACATAGATGAAAACGTAGCAGTTGAATCGCTTTCATCAAAGGAAAAAGATTTGCTAAAACGTATCTCCTTATTTCCTGCAGCCACAGAAGAAGCAGGGGAGAATTACAGTCCGGCAATTATCGCCAACTACTGCTACGAACTGGTAAAAGAATTTAACCAGTTTTATCACGATCATACAATACTTGGAGAATCTAAAGAGGATGTGAGAAACTTCCGGTTAATGCTTGCTTCATCTGTTGGTCAGGTGGTACAAAATGGAATGGGCTTGCTGGGTGTTGAAATGCCTGAAAGAATGTAGTTTTGAGTAGTATAAATAAGAAAGGAGGCCATCTTCAAAGCCTCCTTAATGTCTTTTGCAATTTGATGTTGCACTTCTGATTTAATGGTTGAAAGAGGTTTGCACTTCCTTCCTTGTCCACTTATATATTCGGTAAAAAGGGGAAAGGTAACCCCCAAAACCTTATCAATCCTGCTATTTAAAACCGTTCTAATTGAATAAACTTGGTGGAGAAAGTATTACAAATGATCACTCCACCGTTTCATTAAATCGCGTTTACAGCTTCCGGCTATGAAGGGATCGTCAATGGCTTCTTTCACTTTCTTATCATAGTTATCGGCATAAAGAAGTGAGTATACATCGTGAATGGAAAGCGACTGTTTTTTATTGATCAGTTGAATCGAATCGCCGGGATTTACATGCCCCTTTTGAAGAACACGAACATACACACCTGAAAAACCGGATTCGATAAATTGCCGAACAATGTCATTGTTATGAAAACGAAACTGCAATTTAAAACAGGGTTGACGTGGTTGTGTAACCTGTACTACCGACTGGCCAATTTTATAACTGTCACCAATGTTTATTTCCTTTTCATTCAAGCCCTCAACTGAAAGGTTCTCACCAAACATTCCCCACGGAAATTCCAAATCAGGATAAAGCTTTTGCCAATACTCGTAATGATCGGTCGAATAAAGGTAACAAGCTTTGTCAGTGCCGCCGTGGTAGCGTCGGTCTATTACATTGTCGTGTTTTACATCTTCTTTATCGAGAAAGATTCCTTTAGTAACACCAATTTTAAACAAACCTGTTGGTACTTCTTTTCCCTTCCAAACAATGGTTTTTGGCTTTGCAATATTTGTTGATACGATTTTCATGATTCTGTGATTTCGAACGAAGTGAGAAATCTGTTTGATAATAGCTTTTGATTAACAGAACTTTCAGTCATTTATCCCTGCCTGCCGACTGGCTTTAAACCGACAAAGAGAACTGTTAAATGTGGCTGTTAACTAATCAGGCTATCTTTCGTTCCTTTTTAATGTTCTCGTAGGCTTGATTAACTTTCTGGAATTTCTCCTTTGCTGCATTTTGAACATCTTCACCAAGGTTGCTCACTTTATCAGGATGGTATTTCATGGCCATTTTACGGTAGGCTTTTTTCAGCTCCTCATTACTG
>DASQBW010000750.1:0-3680 GCA_035635015.1 Draconibacterium sp.
CAACTATTCTAACACTCTAATATTCTAATCTTCCAAAAATGTTAAACGAATCCCGGGAATTACAACGTCTGCACGAAGGGTTCCGGTTCTTTTCATACCTGATCCTTTTCCTGACCTTGTACATCGATCAGTTGGTCTGGTTCAGGGAACAGGGGCTTTATATCCCTGAATTTGCCATGATTTTGGAAAAGATACTTCAAATAGAGTTTCTTGCCGATACGATTTGGGCAAAGACAGTATGTATCGCTTTTCTGGCCATTACATGTATTGGAACGAAAGCTAAAAAGGACCGGGACCTGAAAGTTTCTGCCATCGTTTTGCAGGTACTCACCGGCCTGCTGATGTATTGGGGGAGTCTACTGATTATCGTTACTGTTCCCTTAGCCTATCTGCTGTTGTCCTTCTTTGGATATGTTCTGCTGAATATCGGTTTTGACAATATCTCCAAGCTAATTAATGTAAACCTGATGAAGGACCGTTTTAACCTCGAAAATGAAAGTTTTCCGCAGGAACAGGCCTATGAAGAAAATGAGTATTCCATCAACCTGGAAACCATTTATCAATACCGGGACAGACAGCACGAAGGCTGGATCAATGTGATCAATCCATTTCGGGGAACCATCGTAATTGGAACACCGGGATCGGGAAAATCTTATTCCGTAGTCCTTCCTTTTATCAAACAGCACCTGGAAAAAGGATTCTGTATGTGTGTATATGATTTTAAGTTTCCTGATTTGTCAGGAGTAGCTTATAATCATTTTCTGAAAGCCAGAAAGCAAAACAAGCTACCAAAACGAGCCTCCTTTTACGTCATCAATTTTGATGATATCAGAAGATCGTACCGCTGCAATCCGCTGGCACCGGAGCTGATGGAAAGTCCCATCGATGCTTTTGAATCTTCCCGGACAGTTCTTTACAATCTGAACCGGGAATGGATTCGCAAACAAGGCGAATTCTTTTCGGAATCGGCAGTTACCTTTTTTGCTGCAGTGATCTGGTTTTTGAAAAAGTACAAAGACGGGGAGTATTGTACACTTCCTCATGCCATTGAGTTGCTGCAACTGGAATACGATGATTTGTTTGAAGTGCTATCACAGGAAAAGGATGTGGTGAATATTATCAATCCTTTTATCAATGCCCACAAACGTGGAGCCAATGAACAACTGGAAGGCCAGCTGGGAAGTCTGAAGATTGCCATCTCTAAAATCATTAGTAAAGAGATCTATTGGATCTGTTCGGGTAATGATTTTTCACTGGACATTAATAATCCCGAACATCCCAAGGTGGTCTGTCTGGCCAATAATCCATTACGAATAGAAATGTACGGGGCAGTGTTATCGCTGTTTATTACCCGGATGCTGAAAGTAATTAATCGCAAAGACCAGCTAAAAACTTCTTTGATCTTCGATGAGTTACCTACCATTTACTTTAGGGGACTGGACACCCTGATAGCCACAGCACGGAGCAATAAAATTTCAACGCTGCTGGGTATACAAACCATTGATCAACTGATCCGGGACTATGGAAAGGAGCAGGCCAATGCTATTTTAACCAACATCGGAAATGCTTTCGCCGGACAATCGGTGGGAGAAACAGCCCGGTTTATTCAGAGCCGTATGGGGAAGATCCTGCAGGAGCGCCAATCCATTAACATTAACCGAAATACCCAATCATCTACCTTTTCAACTCAAATGGATTTTCTGGTACCCGAAGGAAAGATAGCTACGCTGCCACAAGGTTATATGGTGGGGCAGGTGGCCGATAATTTTAGTCAACAGGTTGGTCAGCGCAATTTTAACTGCCTGATTGATGTGGATACAGACCGGATTGAAAAGGAGGAAAAGAATTATAAGGAAATCCCCGATGTGTACCACATCGATAATCTACAGGAACTATTGGAAAACAATCGCACCCGGATATGTAACGATATCACAAAAATCCTCCTGGAAATCAATAAGGACCCAAAATAGTCATCACCATTTATTCACTTATAAAAATTAGAAAGTATGGAACAAAGTACAAGAATTAAAAAAGAAGAGATCCCTTTTGACAAACTGGAAAAAGTGGGAGTGGACAAAGAATTTGTAAACCGTATGGACCAGCAGGAATTAAATTCCTTTTTAAATGGTTACCGCTCGGAAAAACTGTACACGGTTAATACAAAGATCAACGATCAGGAGTTCCGGATTCCGGCTAAACTCAGGCTGCAGAAAGGCGAGGATGGAACAGTAAATGTAAATGTACATCCCATTCAACGTCTGCATATTCCAGAAAAGTTTATGGGACACAAATTTACCGAAGAGGAACGTAACGCATTGCTTAAGGATAAGAACCTGGGAAAAACCATTGAACTAAAAGGAATTGATGGAAAGAAAGACCAATACTATATGGCCATCGATCCCAAAACCAATGAATTGATTCCGATTCGTGCCAGTAATATTAAAGTGCCCGGTAAAATAAAAGGAGCCACTTTGTCGGAGGAGCAAAAGCAAAAACTGGCAGCCGGTAAAAAGGTATTTCTGGATAAAATGACCGGCCGAAACGGACAAAAATTTGGAGCCACTCTTCAGGTAGATGCAGCCAACCGAAGTATCAATTTCTCCGGTTTTAAACAGGAGAAAAAACTCACTGAAGAACAAAACGAAAAACAGACAAAAACAAAAGGGGCTAAACAAAAAGTTGGTTAATTGTCAGACCAGAGCAGACGATGAAAAATAACCACTAATTAACTAAGGGGGAGGGGACTGCAAGATGTGCATTTGTATATACAAATGCCTTGTCGTCTTGCCCGGCAGGGGCCGGACGGTTTTTCCAAAACCGACAAGGATTCCCCTCCCCCTAAAACGAAGATTATAGCTCAGAATGCCAACAAAATCACCTGGAAATAATAAACGGGACCAGATGCTGCTCGTAAGGGTAAGCAGGGATGAGAAGCTGCGGATAAAGGCCTTGACCCGATCCGAAGGCTATCCCTGTATGAGCGATTATGTACGTTCCCGGATCTTCAGACGATTGGACAAGAAGGTTATTTCGTTGGATGAAAATACCAGTCAGCAACTACAGGAATTGGATTTTGAACTCAATAAAATCGGTGTTAACCTGAATCAGCTCTCCAAAAAGATGAATTCTTTTTCGGCCTATAATGTTGGCGATAACGACCGGCAATTGTTAAAACAAGCCTTTCAGATGTTGATGAAATGCCTTGCTTTTCTGCAAGAGCAACTTAACTAATCCTTGCCATGGTTATTGTCATCCATCAATCGTCCAGCACACAAAATGCGTTGTCCTACAATGAGAAGAAAGTGGAACAAAAGAAAGCTGTATTTTATAAAAGTGCCAATACGCCGACCATCAATCCTTTTTCCGGAACCAAACAGAACCGCTTGAATACCCTTAAAAAGATTGAGGATATGAATACTCGCGTAAAAAAGAAAGGACTGCATATTTCTGTGAATCCGACGGTGACAGATCTGGTAAAACTGGGCGACACTGGCATCCGCACCGAAATCGGTAACCTAATGGAACACCTGGGCTATGGCAATCAACCTTACTTTGTATATAAACACACCGACCTGGACCGGACACACTTTCATATCGTCTCCACACGCATTGACAAAACAACGTTTAAGAAGATCAGGGATGATTACGAGAAACAAAAGACACAACGGTTTATTAAATCC
>DASQBW010000751.1:0-2280 GCA_035635015.1 Draconibacterium sp.
GACAAAGACCACATGAAAATTGCAGTGATAAACCGTATGCGATAGTTTTCGGTACTTTGCCATAAAGGCAAAGTTATAAAATGCGTAGCAAAACATACATTACCATCGCCAAAGGCGAAGGTTTAATGCTCAAATAAAAAACGCCGCTTTAAAAGCGGCGTTCAAAAATCAATTTGAAAAATCTTACTATCCTTTAATTAAAAGCCACACATCTGAGTACTTTGGAAATGCCTGACGCACCTGCGCTACCCTGCTACGAGCTTCACTTTCAATCTTGTACGAGTTTACACAAACGCGGTAATAACCGGTTTCGCTGTGAAGGATTATCGGTGTAAATCCTTCGTCGATGAGTGTTGTACGATAATTTTTTGCATTGTCCAACTGGCTAAACGATCCCAGAATAACAAAAAAAGTGTTCCCTTCATTAGCTGCCTGGTCGTTCTGATTGGTGAATGAAACCTGCTCCTGACGAACAGCAATTGGTTTTTCATCCACTACAGGTGCAGGTGCCGCAGTGGGTGTAACGTCGTTTGTTTCACTCCCCGGCACGGTAAATACTTTTGTTGGAGCGGTGGTATCGGTAGTGTATTGTGACTCGGCCTGAGTCGATTTTTTAAATATCTTACATGAAGATGCTGTAATTGCAAGAACTACAAAAAGGACAACTAACCTGTTCATACTATTTCTGTTTATCTGTTTAAAATCAAATACGAAGATACGTAATAACTCTTCTATCATTTTTTTAAACAAACGCAAGTTTTGCACAGCTTGTTGTTCGCAACTGTAAAATATATGACAAAGAATGTTACTTCTTACATTTGGCCCCTGCTCCGCCACCTCCAAAAAAGAGCATAACACCAATTAAATAACCGAAGTTGTACCAACCTCCGGAGTTTGGGAACGCGTAAATTTCGTAATCGGTAAACAAGCTGGCAATAAAGCTAAACATCAGGATGAATCCATGAATTACACCTTTTATAAATCCAGGCAGATTGCCTATGTTTTCAAACGATTGAGTGGCACAACCAGCAAACAGGAATGCCACGACAAATACAATTACAAGGATATTAACAATACGTTTCATGCTAAAATAATTTTTGTATTGAACTTTTAGACCTTTCTCCGCAAGTTAAGGTTTCCTGCCTGGGATAGGAAATTATTCGCGAATGATTTGCTGCATAAAATGAATAAATTCAGGCGTATTGAGCCGATCGTTTAACATCACAAAATGAGGATTTTTCAGAACCGGTTTGTTGTAGGCCATCGTTTTAAATGTGTCTTGCCTGAATACGATTCCTCCAAATTCTTCCACCATTAACTGGCCCGGTGCTGTATCCCACTCCGAACATGGTCCGGCTTTTAAATACATATCAGCATTTCCCAATATCATTTGGATTTGTTTTTTGGAACTGCCGCAATGCAGAATTTCCAGTTCATAACTGCGCTTCATTTTCTCAATCAACTCGGCTTCGCGGGGTTTAAAAAAAGACCGACTGGTGGCAATCCTGATTTTTCCATGATAAGTTCCGGGTTTAATCACATTTTTTAAATTCCCAGTGCCATCAAATTCAACAATACCCTTGCCTTTGTTACAAAACCAACCTACCTGTTTAAGCGGTTCATAAATCCAACCTGTTACAGGAGCTATATGATTGATTAATGCAATGTTGATACAAAACTCACCGTTGCGTTTAATAAACTCTTTTGTGCCGTCCAGCGGATCAACTAAAAAGTAGTTATCCCATTTCTTTCTAATTTCATATTCAGGAAAGTTTGTCTCCTCATCCAACACCGGTATTTCAGGAAAGATAGCTGCAAGACCCGCATTAATAATCTTGCTCGAAGCCTTATCGGCTTTGGTAACCGGCGAGCTATCAGACTTTAACTGCTCATCGAAATCATTGCTTTCATAAATCTCAATAATTTCTTTTCCAGCTTCAGCCAATACCTTAATAACGCTATTTGTCTTGTCTTTATCCATGTTTATATTGGTGTCCTTGTAAATTTACATTATCTGTTTTATCTGTAAAATCAGTACTCATAAAATCTGACGTATTTAAATGTTTCTTCACAAAACAGAGAAATAAACCAATTTTAACTGGTTGCGTAATTATTAGTACCTTTTAGCAGGTTTATTATATGATATTCGAAAAAAATAAAAACAGAAAAGCAGCAGTTGCCGGTCAGTTTTACCCGGCTTCCCGTTCCAAATTGCTTGCCCAACTGGATGAATTATTTGAGCAGGTAAAAGTGCAGGAAGACGAGCAAACCCTTCGGGCA
>DASQBW010000752.1:0-2363 GCA_035635015.1 Draconibacterium sp.
CTATAGGAAAGAACCTCGCGTCTGCTGTATAAATCCATTAATTTATCCAACATTCCATTCAAATTCTGATCGGTAATTCCAATAACTGAAGGATTTACCATTTCTTCAATCTTTTTCGAATTGTCGAGGTATTGTTGCAAGTCGGTATAATAATCAATTTGTAATTGAGTTAAATATTGTTCCTGTTCAATTTCTTCCAGCTTTTCGTAAACAAACTGTGCTTCCTGCCCCAGATTCATTACCTGGTTATTTTTTCGGTAATTGCTGAAACGCTCTTCGGCAGTACCCAGCGAAGATTTTATTCTGGACAGCTGCGAATCGATAAATTGAACCGAGTTTTCCGAATTCTTATTTTTATTTTGCATGCCAAACTCAATAAAAACTTCGTTTAGTTCATTTATAAAGTCGGCTTCTTTATACAACATCTCGCCTTCAATAGAAATGGATATTAAATCGGAGTTGAGATCTACCATCTCAATATTGGTCTTTGCAAGGTACTGCGTAGTTAAGGTATTTATGTCGTTAAAATGTAGCATATACTTTTTACCAGCTTCTCCATTTCCACGCTCAAGTGTAAAATTAAAAAACTCATTAACGTAAGGTTCCCCAAACTTCTGAGTAGTTTCCAAATCAATGGTTTGCAAAGACCCGTTCTGATGTGTTGATCCTTCAGCTTTCAGGCTATACTCACCATCATTTAAGGCAACGATCTCGATGCTTGTATTCTTTGCATTAATTGCATTGGGCGGGATTTTTAGCTCAAAAGGCGGCTGCTTATATAACTCAGCATCATACAACAACTCTTTGCGGTACCACGACGTTTCCCAATTTAAATTTTTTAATGCTTTGCGGTATAAAGTATACGATCTCAGAATTCCAACCTGGTTTTCGATGTTCGCCTGTTTACCCAATGCCATTATTGGATTGTTGGCCGAAAAAACGGAACTCAGCGAGTTATCCTCTTTTTTTATCAAAATTTTGCTTTGTACTTTATAGGTATTTGGCGAGTTTTTATAGATATAATACCCGGCACCTGTTCCAATTACACTTAGCAGAACAAACCAGGGCCATTTTTTTAAGTATTTTAAAAAAATATTTTTTGTCTCCTTTTTCTCTTGCGAATCGATGAGACTAATAATTTCCTCTATCTTTTCCATAATTTCTAAACTTCTATAGATTTATGACTAATGCAGCGGCAACAACCAGAGTTGATATCGTTGATAATATTTGTGAATAGGTATCGCTTCGTTCGCTTCTTCTTTTTAGTTTACTTGGAGGTATATACACCACGTCATTGGGTTGCAGGAAATACGCATCTGAGGAATAAAGACTATTATCGTTCAGATTTACGTTATACGATTTTACTATGTCCCTTTTATCGGTTCTTTTCACAACTACATTCGCGATATTGGCAAAATTTGTTATTCCGTTTGCCATGCTTAAAGCATCCAGCAGCGTAATTGTACCCTCGTAATTATAGTATATGCCGGGGTTTACTACTTCACCAATTACGTTAATTTTATAGTTCAGAAATTTTACCTGAACCGCAGGCTCTTTTAAATATTCGGTAGCTCGCTCTTTTAAACGTTCCTGAGCTTCCTGCAGGGTAAGTCCCATCAGGTTTATTTCGCCCATAATCGGCAAATTAATAGTGCCTTCTTCTGAAACCATATAGCCATTTATATATTGACTCGACCTGGAACCGTACATTTGTTGTGTACCCGATGCAATACCACTTCCTTCGAGGCTTGGATTAAAGAGTTTATTCACCTCCGGATCGAGGGTTAAAACACTTAAATATAAATTGTCGAACGCTTGAATTTTATGATCGGGAACCGATCTTGGTATTTCGTAATAGATGTTTAAATCTTTTTGTTCCCGAAACATAGTAATGTCTTTGGTAGAAACACAGGATGCAAGCAGAAGCATGCTTAGCAATATGGGTGTATGTGAATGTTTCATAGTAAAATGTTAAATATTATTGTCCGTTTCCTGCAAATATTACTTTGAAAGTCCTCAGGATGATCACAAAATCGAGCGTCAGCGACCAGTTGTCGATGTATTCCATATCCATTTCCATCCATTGTTTAAAGGATATATTATTACGTCCTGATACTTGCCATATACAAGTGATCCCCGGATTTATACTGAGTCGTCGGGTAAGGTTTCGTTCGTACATTTTTACTTCAGAAGGAATTGGCGGCCGGGGGCCAACAATTGCCATGTCGCCCAACAATACATTAATAAACTGGGGTAACTCGTCGAGCGAGGTTTTTCGCAGAAATTTCCCAATCCTGGTAATTCTGGGGTCGTTTTTTATTTTAAAGATAGGGCCGTCCTGCTCATTTAATTCCATAATATCT
>DASQBW010000753.1:0-2384 GCA_035635015.1 Draconibacterium sp.
GTTTTAAGACGAGCCAAAGACCTTATTAAAAAAGGAGAACAGCTTTTTGCAACACCAACTTTAAATGTATTTTTAAATAATAATTTTACTCCTGAAGATTTTTCAAATAACATTGACGTTAAAGGAAAAAAGGTATTAAAATGGTATACCTTACTCGATGATAACGATATTTTAATCTCAATAAAAGAATGGCAAAATCACCCCGACCCTGTACTGTCGAAACTGGCACGGGGTATTGCAAACCGAAAACTTCCCCGCACAAAACTTTGCGACAAACCAATCTCTGCCAACCATAAACAGAAATACCTGAAACAAATTGAGAAACACATCATTGCTAACCCTGAACTCTCCGAATATTTTCTGATGACGGGTGTAATAACAAACAATGCCTACAATAAAAATTTTGAAAATATTCTTGTATTGTACAAGGACGGTACGGTAAAAGAAATCAACGATGCATCTGATATAGACCTTTCGGCATTTGCCAAAACTGTAAAGAAGTATTTTCTATGTTATCCTAAAGAATTGGACATTTACTAGTTTAAACCTATATTTGCATCGCCAAAAAAACAGATAATGGATTTTAAAGCTACTGACATTGCCTCCTTTTTAAATGGAGAAATAGTAGGTGATGGGAATGTAAAAGTATCGCATGTTTCAAAAATAGAAGATGGAAAACCAGGAACACTGGCTTTTCTTGCCAATCCAAAATACGAACATTTCATCTACGAAACCAAAGCTTCAGCGGTATTGGTAAATAAAAGTTTCAACCCTAAGGAGCCAATTTCCGCAACCCTGATAAAAGTTGACGATGCCTATCAGGCATTTGCTGCCCTATTAGATTTGTATGTGCAGGCAAAGGCCGGCATGAAAAAAGGAATAGAACAACCTTGCTTTATTGCAGAAAGTGCAACAGTTGGGCAAGATGTTTATATAGGTGCATTTGCATACCTCGGAAACAACGTAAAGATAGGAGACAATGTAAAAATTTATCCTCAGGTTCATGTTGGCGACAATGTTACGATTGGCAACAATTGTATACTTTACCCCGGGGCAAAAGTTTACGACGATTGTAAGATCGGAAATCGTTGTATTATACACTCGGGGGCTGTTTTAGGTGCCGATGGCTTTGGGTTTGCACCCCAGGAAGACGGAACCTATAAGAAGATCCATCAAATTGGGAATACAATATTAGAAGACGATGTAGAAATTGGCGCCAATACAACAATTGATTGTGGCACAATGGAATCTACAATCATAAAAAAAGGTGTAAAACTCGACAATCTGATCCAGATTGCACACAATGTAGAAATTGGAGAGAACACTGTTATGGCTGCTCAAACCGGCATTTCCGGTTCAACAAAAGTGGGTAAAAACTGTATGTTTGGCGGACAGGTAGGACTTGGCGGACACATTAATGTTGGAGACCATGTTACACTGGGTGCACAATCAGGAGTCGTTTCAAATTTAAAAAGCAATCAAACACTGCTTGGCTCACCGGCCATCGAAATTAAAACGGCCATGCGTGCATATGTTCTCTTAAAAGACCTCCCTGAAATTCGCAGAGATGTACTCCAATTGAAAAAAACAATCAATACAGACAAAAAAAATTAAGAAATATTTCACTTTCCAATGGTTGTAAGACAAAAAACATTAGAAAACTCATTTAAAATTGAGGGGAAAGGATTGCACACCGGTGTTGATGTAACAATGAATTTTTTACCGGCGCCGGAGAACCATGGTTTTAAATTTAAACGCGTTGATCTGGAAAACCAGACGATTATTGATGCTGACGTAGACCTGGTAATCGACACATCGCGTGGAACACTGCTTGAAAAAGATGGCGCAAAAATAGGGACAATCGAACATGCACTTGCGGCACTTGTTGGAATGGATCTCGACAATGTTCTTATTGAAGTGAATAACGAAGAAGCTCCGATTATCGACGGAAGCTCGAAATATTTTGTTGAAGCCATTGAGAAAGCAGGCATTGTAGAACAAAATGCTGAGCGTGATTATTTCGAAATCAACGAAAAAATAGAAATGTTCGATGAAAAGTCAGGTTCGCACATTATTGCGCTGCCCGACAACGATTACAGTTTAAATGTAATGATCTCGTTTCCGTCGGCTGTACTCAATAATCAATATGCGAAGCTCGAGTCGATCCAGGATTTCAAAACTGAAATTGCCGAGTGCCGGACCTTTGTTTTCCTTCGCGAAATTGAATTTTTGCTAAGCCATAATCTCATTAAAGGTGGCGACTTGAATAATGCAATTGTAATTATCGATAAAGAGATCAGCCAGGAAGAACTCGACAGGTTGGCTGATCTTACAAATCATCCGCGTGTTGAGGTAAAACCTCAGGGTATTTTAAATAACCTTGA